>DATMOZ010000141.1:0-7760 GCA_035567995.1 Acidobacteriaceae bacterium | reverse complement strand
AGGCGCCGCCTTTATCGCCGCTGCCATGTCGATCATCACCGGGAAGAGCGCACGTCTGGCTGCAACTCTACTGGGACTCATGTTCCTTCTGTGGGTGCTCCTTCTTCATTTGCCTCGAGTGGCTGCCGCTCCACATAACGGAAATGAGTGGACGAGCGCGTTTGTGGCATTGGCAATGTGCGGAGGGGCGTTCGTTTTAGCCCGCACTTTTGGAAAAGGCGAATCGAGGCTACCCTATTTGTAACTGTGACGGTTACGTATTAGCTACGCGTGCCCGAGATTTCAGGCCGGAGCTTGAGTTCTGCTTCCACTGACTCCTCCGCGGCGGGCACTTGATTCTGGGGGAGATGGTTCTTCGTCAGTCCCTCGCGCAGCATTTCGAAAGCCTGTTTCGGCGTGTTCGCGAATTGGAAGAGCTCCAGATCGTCGGGCGAGATGGCGCCTTTCTCTACCAGCACATCGAAATTCACGACCTGCCGCCAATAGCTCTCGCCATAGAGGATGATCGTCATTTTCTTTGCCAGCTTCTGTGTCTGCGATAGCGTCAGCAGCTCGAACATTTCATCCAGCGTGCCAAAGCCGCCGGGAAAGACCACCAGCGCCTTCGCCAGATACGCGAACCAGTACTTGCGCATGAAGAAGTAGTGGAACTCAAAGTTGAGCGATGGCGTGATGTAGCGATTGGGCTCCTGCTCAAACGGCAGTCGGATGTTGAGTCCGATGGTCTTGCCGCCCGCTTCGTAGGCGCCGCGGTTGGCCGCCTCCATGATGCCGGGGCCGCCACCGGAGGTGACGACGAAGCGATAGCGCCGCGAGCGAATCGTTTTTGTCCATTGCGTCAGCATGAAGGCCAGTTCGCGCGCGTCTTCGTAGTAAGACGCCATTTCGACGGCGGCCTCGCCCCGCTTGCGCTGCAATTCAGTGGCTTGCGGATCGTCCGGCGGAACGGGCTGCTCGTGCTCGGGCGCGGGCTGCGCCGCACCGGTGTTGGCAAGCAGTTCGAGCTCCTGCGCGGCCTGGTCCATGGCGCGGAACCGCGCCGAGCCGAAGAAGACCACGGTGTCCTGAATGTGTTCGCGGCGGAAGCGTGCCAGCGGCTCGAGGTACTCCGCCAGAATGCGCATGACGCGACCGTCGGGGCTCTCGACGAAATCGTTGTTCTCATAGGCGAGCGCCGCCTTGGCAAGATCAGCGGGAGGTTTCAGTGGGCCGGGCTTCCTCGAGTCACTCATTGATGCGATCGATATTCCTGATAGTGAATCGCTTCTGAGGCTCCTATCCAGAGATTCAGCAGGCCGAGGCCAGAGACGATGCCGCGCACAAATCCGTTGTGCGCCACCTGCGAGAGCGTGGGATACAGCAGAAACAAATGGTTCTCGTCCCACAGACGCGGCCACCAGGGAGCGATCAGCAGCAGCACTCCCAGGTAAAAGCAGAAGCACACCAGGACGAACAGCGACAGGCGCTGCAGCCAGATAGGAGCGTAGTCGACCTTTTCCTGCGACGCCGCGGACTCAGGCGGCGCTGATGTTGGGACATGCGAAGGGGCGGGCGGGTACAGATCGGGCTGCGACGGCATCGGCAAGCTTCAGTGTAATTGCTTGGCGCGGAGAAGGGCTAGCCAGCGACGCTGCCCGGGTCCCACGGGTTGGAGTACTCAGCCTTTATGCCCGACACATCCTGCAAGAATGCGGGGTGGATTTCGATCTCGAGCCTGCCGCTTTTAAGAATCGGATCAGGAGCCGCAATCTGCTGCGCTTCTTCGAGAGACGCTGCCTGCATGATCACCAGCGAGCACAGATCGCCGCCATCGAGCGTCGGACCGAAGACCTTGTAATGCCCGGATTCAACTCGCGAGCGCAGAAACGCGAGATGCTGCTGCATCAGGGTCGCGTCGCCATTCGTTTCTTCGTATCGCGGCCCTTTGGTCATCACGCCAACGTAGAAGAGCTTTGAGTTTGTCGGGATGTTCGGTCCGGAAGGCAGCGGCATTTTCGACTCGCTTTCTTGTGGGCGAATTCTCGCGTGAGTCTTCCTAACTTACCGCAAACCGCGTTTTGCATACGCACCAAAGCGCGGTCACAGGAGACCCTGTCGCACTTCTCGAAGGATCTCTTTTGAGAATGCATCATCCTCTACAGCGCGAGAAAGCACGAGAGCGCCTACCATCGAAGAAAACATTCGTATCGCTTCGCCCCTGGCTGTCCGCTTCGAGCTCCACGGAAACCGGGATGCCAACCTCTCGATGTAAGCCTTCACTTGTGAGGTGAATGGAGCTCGTACCGTCGGCTCCTGACGGATCTCGGAAGCAAGCGCCGCGATCACACATCCTTTACCTGGTGAATCGCGATGCGTGGCATTGAGATAGCTTCGGATGAATTTGGCTTTACTCTCCGAAGTTGTGCCAATCGGCTCCAGGACCTCAAAGGTCCCTTGCTGCATCGCATGCTCCACGCACTCAGCCATGAGCGCTTCTTTGGAAGAGAAATGGTAGTAGAACGGCCCATGAGTTAGTCCTGATGACTTCATGATCTCGCCGACGGTCACGCCGGCGAATCCGCGTTCGCGGAACAGCCGTATCGCTTCATTCAATATTTGCTCACGCTTTTCAGCAGCTTCAGACCCCATGTGGCTCTCCTCCGCGCCCGGATTGACCCGCGAATATGATATGCATCATACTCTCTATGACGAGCATCATACAACTGGCACATTTTTCAATTTGATGAGGAAGAGAGCCATGACACTTCTCCACGTAATTTCTTCACCGCGGAAACAGCGTTCCGCTTCGATCCAGGTCGCCAACGCATTCATTGATGCATGGAAAAGCAAACATCCTGAGGGAAACATCGACACGTTGAATGTCTGGGAGACCGATCTTTTGCCTTTCGACAACGCGGCGCTCGACGCAAAGTATGCTGGATTAGAGGGGAAAACTCGCACTTCCGAACAGCAAGATGCATGGGAGCAGATCAAGGAACTGGCTGATCGCTTTCATCGCGCAGATCTTATTGTATTCAGTGTGCCGATGTGGAACTTCGGTGTTCCCTATCGCCTGAAACATCTGATCGACGTTGTCTCGCAAAAGGACGTTCTCTTTACATTCGATGAGCGAGGATTGATCGGAATGCTCGGCGGACGCACGGTCGTCGTCATCGCCTCCCGGGGCGCCGCGCACGGTGACGACTATCCCATTCAAGACTTCGACCACCAGGGCGCCTATCTGGCCACATGGTCCCGCATGGTTGGGATCAAAGATTTTCATACGATCACACTTGAAAGAACACTCTTCGGTCCGGAAGCAGATGCAGCTTCTCGTAAAGAAGCCTCCACTCAAGCGGTAGCCCTCGCAGAGGTCGTATAGCTCCGTCACGAAATGATTCGCGAGACGAGACAGGTTAACGCAGGATCTTTTCCAGGTAGCGTACAGTCTTCGTTCCGTTGTGAATGGCGGCCTGCCCAACTCCGTCGAAGCCCATCGCTGCATGGAAGGCTTCGGACGCGAGGTTTGGCGGCTCGATATTCACCTCACAGACCACTCGACCATGCCCAGCTTGTTTCGCCGCGGTAAAAAGGTCGTCATATAGAAGCCTGGCAATCCCCTGGCCGCGCGCAGAGCTCGAGACAATGATGCGATCAATGTAGACAAACGACTCGCGAGACGCCTTGAACCACATGAAGTTCGGGTTGTCGTAACGGGCGTTGTGATCGAGCGCGATCAGGAACGCGATCGCGCCCCGGTCTATGCCCCGGGCGTAAAAAGCCATCTCGAGCAGTGCGGTAAGACTGGCGTCATCGAGCGTCGATGTTTCCTTTGCATGTGCGTTGTTCAGCGGCAGCATGAAGGCTGCATCAAGCGAACTGAGATCGTGGATTGCATTCCCTTTCCTGCTCTGTGCCATCACCGGGTTCGCGCCTCTGCCTTCAATTTAGCGCTGCGGACTTGTTGCTGTTGCGGGGAGAAGCGCTGACGCCCAGATTCGCCGAAATTATCTATTTGGCTTATGATGGCCCGCGCAAAAAGGAGGCGTTCATGAAAAGGCCATTGTTCCTGATATTGCTGTGTGCAACCCTGCTGGCGGCTCTACCCGCAGCTGCCCAGAATGCCTTTACACCCGACAAGATGCAATGGGGACCGGCTCCGCCGTTTATTCCAGCCGGAGCGCAACTGGCCGTGCTCGAAGGCGACCCGATGGCCGCGACCGGAGACTACACAATTCGGCTGAAGATGCCGGATGGCTATCGCATTCCACCGCATTGGCATCCCAAGCGGGAAAACGTCACTGTGGTCTCAGGGACTTTGAAGGTCGGCATGGGAGACAGCTTCGACGAGAGCAAGATGATGAGCTTCCCGGCGGATAGCTTCGCCTATCTTGATCCCAGCATGCATCATTACGCCATGGCCAGCGGAGACACCGTGGTTCAGATCCACGGAATGTCACCCGTGCAGTTTATGTACGTGAATCCCAGCGATGATCCGAGCAAGAAGAAGTAGCGCCAACGATTCCGCTTAAAGCGGCAAAGGGCACGGCCTCAGCCGTGCCCTTCCTGAATCAAGTCCTGGCTCGCGTTCTGCGATCGAACGCCTAGGCCGTCACGGTCGCGTATTTCTTCGATCGCTGGTTCGCCTGCAGCACTTTTTTGCGGAGGCGCAGGCTCTTCGGCGTGACCTCGACCAGCTCATCGTCGGAGATGAACTCGATCGCTGCCTCCAGGCTGAGCGGTTTCACCGGCACCAAACGCAGCGCTTCGTCGGAAGAAGAGGCGCGCATGTTGGTCAGCTTCTTTTCGCGGACGCAGTTGACGTCGAGGTCGTTATCGCGCGCGTGCTCGCCGATGATCATGCCCTCGTACACGTCAACGCCGGAGCCGACGAAGAGATTGCCACGCTCCTGCGTGCTGTGTAGCGCGTACGTCGTGGTGACGCCGGTGCGGTCAGAGATCAGCGCTCCGGTGATGCGCTGCGGAATATCGCCCTGGTGCGGCATGTAGCCGTCGAAGAGGGAATTCATCACGATAGTGCCGCGCGTTTCTGTCAGCATTTCGCTGCGCAGACCGATAAGGCCGCGGCTGGGGATGCGGAACTCAAGACGCACGCGGCCGTAGCCGTGGTTGTGCATCTTCAGCATCTCGCCCTTGCGTGGCCCGAGGCGCTCGATCACCACTCCGACGAAGTTCTCAGGAATGTCCACGGTCAGGTGCTCGACCGGCTCCATCGTTTTGCCGTCGAGTTTTTTGGTAACGATCTGGGGGCGGCCCACGGTCAGCTCAAAGCCCTCGCGACGCATCATCTCGATCAGAATTGCAAGCTGCAATTCGCCGCGGCCGAGCACGTTGAAGGTGTCAGGGCTCAGCGTTTCGACGCGAATGGCGACGTTGGTCAGCAGTTCTTTGTCGAGCCGCTCGCGCAGATTGCGTGAGGTGACGAACTGGCCTTCGCGACCGGCGAACGGCGAGTTGTTGACCGAGAACTGGATCGCGATGGTCGGCTCGTCGATGACGATCAGCGGCAGAGGCGCGGGATTTTCCAGCGAGGTAATGGTCTCGCCGATGGTGATGCCTTCGACGCCTGCGATGGCGACAATATCACCGAGCGCGGTCTGCTCGATGGCTTCGCGCTTCAGGCCGTTGAAAGTGAACAGCTTCGTGATCTTCGTCTTCTGCAGCGAACCGTCGCGCTTGGAAATGTTGACTTCTTCGCCCGAGCGCAGCGTTCCGTTGAAGACCCGCGAAATGGCGAGGCGGCCAAGATAGTCGGAGTAGTCAAGATTGGTGACGAGCACCTGCGTTGAAGCCTCGGAGTCGCCGCCCGCTACGGGAATGGTCGACAGAATCGTCTCGAACAAAGGCTGCAGGTCCGTGCCGGCCTTTGCGAGGTCCGTCGTGGCAGTGCCAATCTTGCCGTTCGTGTAGAGGACAGGAAATTCAAGCTGATCTTCGCCCGCGTCGAGGTCGATGAAGAGGTCATAGACTTCGTTCAGCACTTCCTGCGGACGCGCATCGGGACGGTCGATCTTGTTGATGGTCAGAATGACGGGCAGCTTCGCTTCGAGCGCCTTCGACAGAACGTAGCGCGTCTGGGGCAGCGGGCCTTCGCTGGCGTCGACCAGCAGCATGACGCCGTCGACCATCTTCAGTGCGCGTTCTACTTCACCGCCGAAGTCGGCGTGGCCCGGCGTGTCGACAATGTCGATCTTCGAGTCTTCGTAGAAGATCGCGGTGTTCTTGGCCAGAATCGTGATGCCGCGCTCGCGTTCGAGCTCGTTCGAGTCCATCACACGCTCAACGTGCGACTCGTTTGCGCGAAAGGTGCCGCTCTGGTTCAACATGGCGTCCACGAGCGTGGTCTTGCCGTGGTCTACGTGGGCGATGATAGCGATGTTGCGAATATTGGAAATCACTGAAAAATCCTTGAGTGCGTACCTGTCTGAAGGCGCGCGACCTGCGCAGCGCCAAACTAGGGCTGATTGTTTATGGTCTTCTTTAGTTTAGCGTAACGGGCGCGCCTGCGCTGCGTCAGACGCTATCTTGCGCATTGATTGGAGTTAATTAACGATGAATTACCGCGTGCCATCCGCTGCGGAACTCTCGCGGCACGCCCGCCGCGTTTTCAGCTCGGGTTGTTAGGCGCGTTCGCCGGCGGAGGCGGCGGCACCGCATCAGGCTTCGGAGATGGATGCGCTGCGTCCGGCTTCGGCGCGGGCGGCTGTTGCTCCTCCGTCGGCTCGTCGCTGGTCTTGATCTCGGTGGGCTTAGCGGCGCGCAGCACCTCCAGCGCATGACGCACTTCGGCCTCATCCTTAGTGTGAGCTTCGGTCTTCTTGGTCGCTGGCTGCCGGTCTGAAGGAGGCGCCGGTGGCCCGTCATAGAAAGTGAGAATATTTTCTCGCAGGTCCGGCGGCACCGGTTTCCCTTTCTTCACGATGAGTATCACTAACCGGTCGTAGGTGTGGTCGGCGAGAGCGTACTCCTTCAGCCTTGTCGGGGCCCCGGTATCGAGATCGCGATTCGGCAGGTCGATCTTGGCCTCCCGAGTCATCGGCTGGCTCTTCAACTCCGTCAGCCGCGCATGATAGTGCTCTTCAGTCTTGTCCAGGCTGTTGAGGTAGAGCGCCTCTACGTGAGCATCGGGAAGTTTCAATTGCAGCGCCTTGAGCGGGCCGATCTTCGGCAGGATGCGCACCAGGAACGCGAGAACATGAGCGCCGCGGCCCGGCTTTTGATAGTTCTTGCCGTATTGCTTCTCGAACTCGGCCCGCCGCATTCGATACACAAATTTTTTGCGGTCGAAGTGCGGATCTTGTTTCTTCAGCTCCTCGCCGTACTGCACCAGCGCGACGCGCGTGAACTCCGGGATGAGCGTACTGACGTCATAACGGTATGAGTTGATGGCGTGATCTTCCGACGGCATGATTTCTTTCAGTTCAAAACCGTAGATGTCGCGGAAGGCGCGCTCGATCAGCGGCTTTGCAACTTCGAAGCCGATGAACTTGTGATAGTCGTCAGTGGCATAGCGGCCGCGGCCGATCTGCACTACGTCAAAGCCGAACTCTGTGCGGAGATGAGCAACGGGATCTTCGTCGTAGGTGACACGCGGACCATATTTTGCCCGCAACTTCGGGTACTCATATGCGGTCGCTTCGTTCACCGCGGGATGACCGTTCGTATCGGAGCTGTAGTGCGCCAGCGCTCCCAGAGCGAAAGCGTACTCATCCAGATCGCTGGATTCATTCACCATCGCCCTGATGAAGTCACCGCTGCGC
>DATMOZ010000140.1:0-2924 GCA_035567995.1 Acidobacteriaceae bacterium | reverse complement strand
TTTCTCCATCGTGCTTTCGACAACGCGCACGATGCCTTCGGCGAAAGCCTCTGCAGTCGGAAGCATGCCACGGCGCGCCTCCATCTCTTTTTGCACGCCTGTTTTGTCGAGGCGAAAGCCGCCGGCGAGAAAGGCGTCGGGGTCTAATCTGCCCAGTAGAACATTTGCGTCAGTGACGGTGGGCTCGATTCCTTTGCCGTAGCAGATTGGGCCCGGATCGGCACCTGCGGACTCAGGCCCGACGCGAAGGAGACCGCCTGCGTCCCAGCGGGCGATGGAGCCGCCGCCGGCGCCGGCGGTGTGGATGTCCAGCATCGGCACGCCGATGGGCAGGCCGCTGACGACGGATTCCGCGGTGATGCGCGGGCCGCCTTGCGTTGCGTCAATGAGCGAAACGTCAGTAGAGGTGCCGCCCATGTCAAACGCGATGATTTTCGAGTAGCCCGCATGCAGAGCCAGTTGATGTGCGCCGATCACTCCGCCGGCCGGACCGGAGAGCACTGTGCGCACAGGCTCGTCGGCCGCGGTTGTCGCGCCGATGATTCCGCCGGAAGACTGCATGACACTTACGTCGCTGCCGGGAAACTCAGTGGTCAGGGTGCGCTGGAGATTGCGCAGGTAACTGCCCATTTTTGGAGCGAGATATGCGTTCACGCACACCGTGGAGGCGCGTTCGTACTCACGGAACTCCGGCATGATGCGATGTGAGACCGAGACCGGGAGGCCGAGCGGATGGAGCGCTGACGCGATTCGCGCTTCATGCTCAGGATGCAGGAAGGAAAAAAGCGTCGAGAGCGCGATTGAGTCGGCATTGGATGCACGCAACTGCTCTACGAGAGCGGCCACCGCTTCGTCGGTCATTGGCGTGATGACTTCGCCGTCAGATGCAATACGTTCTGCGATTCCGAAGCGCAGCTCGCGCGGCACAAGTGGCGGGACGGGCACGAATGACCAGTCATAAAGCGACGGGCGGGCTTGTCTGCCGATGGCGATTGTGTCTTCGAACCCGGCAGTGGTGATGAAGGCGACTCGCGCGCCTTTGCGTTCCAGAAGTGCGTTTGTGCCTACGGTGGTTCCGTGACGTACTTCGACGGCACGGTTGCGATTTTCTTCGCCAGCCAGAATTTCGCGAACCGCATTCAATACTGCTTGTGAGGGGTCAGCGGGCGTTGAGAAAACTTTGAGGACATGGAGTTGTCCGTCTTTCAGGTAAACGCAATCTGTGAAAGTGCCTCCCGTATCGATAGCGATGCGCATGACAACGATGGTAGCAACCGCTTTGCAGAAAATTCGTCTCGCTGTTGTGGGGCTCGTGACGATAGAGTAGTGCGGTGCTAATCGCTCAGTCTCCGACTCAACCATTTGCATGGATCCGCGGCGCTACCGCTGTTCAAAAGCGCACGCTGATTGCGGCGTCGCTTGGCTGGATGCTCGACAGCATGGATGTAATGCTCTACGCGCTGGCACTGCCGGCGATAAGAGCCGACCTGCAGATGAGTGTTGCTGCCGGCGGCCTGATCATGAGCCTTACGCTGATTGCGGCGGCGGCCGGCGGCATCCTGTTCGGGTCGATCGCAGATCGCTTCGGGCGAACGAAGACGTTGACGGCGACGATCCTGCTGTACTCCTCGTGCACGGCACTTTGCGCGTTCGCGCACTCGCCTGTGCAACTCGGGATATTTCGCGTGCTGCTCGGCTTTGGCATGGGAGGAGAGTGGGCGGCGGGCGCCGCATTGGTCGCGGAGAGCTGGCCTACGGAGAAGCGCGGCAAAGCGCTGGGACTGGTGCAGAGCGCATGGGCCATTGGATATGCTCTTGCAGCGCTGCTTGTTGCTGTTGTGCTGCCGCACTTCGGCTGGCGCGCGGTTTTCTTGTTTGGCGCTCTGCCGGGACTGATTGCGCTGTGGGTAAGACGCAAGGTGCCGGAACCGGTTGCGCCGTCGCAGGCAAGGGGTTCACTGCAAGGTCGCGGCTCGATCAAAGCGCTGTTTGCGCCGCCGTTGCGTGGGCGGACCATCTTGTTTACAGCGATGAATGCAGCGAGCCTGTTCGCCTATTGGGGACTCTTTTTCTGGGTGCCGCAGTACCTGGCGGCCCCGTTGCGAGACGGCGGCCGCGGATTGAACATTGTGCAGACGGCAACGTGGACAGCGTTGATGCAGGCGGGAACATTTCTTGGATATGTCTGCTTTGGAGTTATTGCGGATGCGTGGAGCCGCAAGTGGACGTACATCGGCTATCTGTGTGTTGCCTCGGCGCTGGTGCCTATCTACGCGGGAACGGACAGCGCGACGCTGGTGTTGTGGCTGGGTCCTTTGGTCGGATTCTTCGGAACGGGATATTTCTCTGGCTTCAGTGTGATGGCGAGTGAGAGCTTTCCATACGTTGTGCGGGGAATAGCGCTCGGTTTCTGCTACAACCTGGGCCGCATCGTCAGCGCGGGGGCACCGCTTGCCATCGGTCGTCTCTCAGGCAGGGTCGGCATCGGGGCGGCGCTGTCACTCACGTCTGTGGGCTTCGTGCTGGCGGCGTTGCTTGCGGTGGGCGTGAAAGAAACGCGGGGACGAGAACTCAGCTGACTACTGGTGCTTGCGGGCTTGCTCGATGGCCCGAATAAAAGCTTCCGGCTGCGGATCTTTCAATGAGTCTGAAACTGCTTTGCGATACCCGCCTCTGTAAACGGCGTACATGATCGCGAGCGAGCATCCTGCGCCCAGCATGAAGCCGAAGAAGTATCCGATCATGATGTTCATGAATGACATGGTTGCGCCGCCCTTAGTAGTCGATCTCTAAATCGCTGGCTTGCCATACGCGAAAACTGTCTTGCGCTTCTTCGCGCAAGAGTGGATACATGGCCAGCTTGCGGTCAGTCGCGGGCAGAGCCAGTTCTTTGTAGAGCGAAGCGTCGTCGAAGCCCGCCGCTG
>DATMOZ010000139.1:0-6296 GCA_035567995.1 Acidobacteriaceae bacterium | reverse complement strand
CATCGGCATGGACATGATCGTCCGCCCCGGCAACAGCACCTACCTCAACGGAGTAGGTGGCGCCCCCATCCCGATTAAGGTCGGCGACGTACTCAAGAAAATCGACCACGTCGATGTCGCAGCTCCCGCGATCGTTCAGCTTACGACCGGCAGCGCGGTTGAGAACATCTACGGCATCGATTTCGACAGCTACAACGCACTCCGCCCCTTCACATTCATTGAAGGCGGTCCGTTCCAGACCCCGACCGACATAATCGTCGACGACTATTTCGCCCGCGCCGACCACGGCCACAAAGTCGGCGACACCGTTGAAGTGCTCAAGCACCCCTTCCGCGTCTCCGGCATCGTGGAGCATGGCAAAGGTGGCCGAAAGTTTATCCCCATCACCACCATGGGCGAGCTTATCGGCTCTGAAAATCATGCGTCCGTGTTTTACCTGAAACTCGACAACAACGACGCCGCCACTGAAGAAGCGGTGAAAAAACAAATCAAGGCCACGCCCGGAATGTCCGACTATCAGGCGCAGACTATCGATGAATGGCTCTCTCTGATGACGCCCGAACATCTCCCGGCATTCACGGCGGCCCTCTACACCGTCATCGGAATCGCGGTTGTCATCGGGTTCCTCGTCGTCTTCCAGTCCATGTACACCGCCGTAATGGAGCGTACCCGTGAAATCGGCGTGCTCAAATCCATGGGAGCATCGCGCCTCTACATCGTCCGCGTCGTGCTTGGCGAAACTGGGTTGCTGGCTATCTGCGGCATCGCCGTCGGTATTGCGCTGACCTATGCGGTGCGTAGCGCGCTGCATCTGCGCTTTCCAACTCTGTCGTTCTATCTCACCGGCCCGTGGCTGTTCCGCGCGGCCCTAACGGCATTTATCGGCGCCATCGCCGGCGCGGCATATCCCGCATACAAGGCCGCGCGTAAAGATCCCATCGATGCTCTAGCCTATGAATAGAGCCTTCGACCGCAGACGCACGCTCGAGTACCTGTTCCTCTCGCTCTCTGCGGTCTTTTTCTTCCTGCGATTTCTCCACCTCAGCGCCGACTTCCCGAACGGCTCGCGCTGGATGGACTGGTCAAAATACACCGACGAAGGCTGGTACGGCGACGCAGCAATCCGCCATTTCCTGCTGGGCCACTGGCACGTCGCCGGCGACTTCAACGCTGCTGCCGCCCTCCCCGTATGGCCGCTGATCGAGGGCGCCGTCTTTCATTTCACCGGAGTAGGCCTGATCCCCGCCCGCGTCCTCGTGCTCTGCATCTTCGGCGGCATTCTTCTGCTTACCTGGCTGCTCGTTCGGCGGTTCGCGTCGCCACTCAGCGCCGCCCTCGCGGTCCTTCTCATCGCCACCAGTTCCTTCAGCTACGCCTTCAGCCGTCTCGCCATTCTGGAACCGCCGCTGACCATGTTGTTCCTCCTCGCGATGCTCGTCGCATCGCTCGCCACATCGCGCCGCTGGTGGACATGGATCGTCGTCGGTGCACTCGCCCCCGCCATGGTACTGACCAAGACCACCGGAGCATGTCTGCTGCCCGCCATCGCTGTCCTGTTTTGCTGGCGCATGTGGCCGCGCCGCAACGGCTCAACGCGGAGCAGCTTCTTATTCGCGTGCTTCGTCGCCGGAATAACCGCTGCTTCGATCTGGGGCGCGTACTTTTTCGAAGCAGTCAAGCCGCATTACTATGCCGACTATCAGTACCTGTTCACCGACGCCAACCCGACGCCTAAATTTTCCATTCGCAATCTGATCGCGATGACGCGCGAAGCGCTGCACGCCGCATTGTGGATCGATCGCGTGCTGTATCCCGTCGCGCTAGCCGTGCTGCTGCTCTCCGTGTTCTGGCTCAAAGCGCTATGGCGCAACGCGCTTTACACCGCGATGTGGGTCGCCATCGCCTGTTACATGGCATTCGTCATAGTGCACAGCAACATGCAGCCGCGCTACTTTCACCTCATGCTGGCGCCGATGGTCATCCTTATCGCACTCGGCTTCGACGAGATCATGCGACTCGTCCACGCGAGTACCCAATCCCCCCGGCGAGCTGAAAACTTGGGCGCCCCATCCTTGCGAAGCAAGGGTGGGATCATCGCACTCAAAACAACACTAGTCGCCGTGCTGGCCGTAGCAGTCGGAATCAATATCGTCGAGTCCATCCGATTCGTAACGCATCCCGAATACACGTTTGTCGACGCCGCACGCAACGTGGCGAGCCTCATAGCGGCCGATCGATCGCACCCTCATCTGCTCTTGAGTATCAGCGGCAGCGACATCTCGCTCATCACAGGAGTGCCTTCTATCTGCGACGACTTCGGCACCCAGGACCTCGAAACAAAGGCCGTCCAGTACAAACCGGGATGGTATGCCGCCTGGAATGAACTCGATGAGGGAACGATGTCCGACATCACGCCGCACTTCCGCCTGCGCGAAGTCGCAAAGTTCAAGGTCTTCGACGACCCCGACCGCAATCTGCTCATCCTCTACCGCATGACACCGCGCATCAAACGGGCATCCCGCCGCGCCCGCGCCGACTCCGCCGACTAGCGTCACTAATCTAGTTAAAAAGTGTTGTCATCCTGACGCCGAGCATAGCGAGGAGGAAGGACCTTGCGGTTGACTCTTCCGGGTTAGGGCCTAGTTCAGGACGCTCAGAAGAAAACTAGATCGCAAGCATCTCCGCCACATCCAAATGCCCGCGCTCCCGCGCATAATCCGCCGGAGTCTTCCCATCATCACTCCGCGCCGACTTATCCGCGCCAGCCGCCAGCAGCATCTCCACCAGCTCCGCATCCCCAGTCACCGCCGCCTGGTGCAGCGGAGTAAACCCGCCACTCTGCGCCTGATGCACATTCGCCCCGCACTCAATCAATATGCGCACCGTCTCGCGGTTTCTCCCCAGCGCCAGACACGCATGCAGCGGCTGATTGCGCATTGGATTATGCGAAATCTGGTGAACATGCGCGCCATGTTCCAGCAACAGGCACACCGCCTCCGCGTCCCCAAACGCAGCCGCAAGGTGCAGCGGAGTCCATCCATCCCCGGAAACGGACCGCGCTCGCCACGCATCTTCTCCGAGCAGCCTTCGCAGGCAATCGCAATCTGCGCAAGCCGAAGCCTCAAACACATCCAGCCCGCCCGCCTCCGTCTTTAACCCGGAAAGCAAATAATCCCGTACATCCCGTCGACCGCTATAGATCGCCCACATCAAGGCTGAAACTCCCTGCGCATCCCGCGTCTGCGCAATCTCGGGATTCGCCTCCACGGCCGCACGTATCTCGTCCGGAGTCCCCGAGCGCACGATATTGAGAAAATTCTGACTCATTATGCAGCAAAGTGTACCGCTGCCCGCACCGTACCCGCTACGCCTGAAACCTCAAGCCCCCGGCACCATCTCGTCATACCCGTCGGCAAAGATCAGGTGCACCGCCTCCATCGCCTGCTCCTTCGTCGAACCCTCAAGAGCGATGCTGATGTGAACTTCTGCCTTTTTCAGCGGTTGCCGCGAAAAAGTGTGCGACTGGTTCTCCCGGTACAGGGCCACCCGCACTCCCGTGATACTGATCTCCTTATCGGTGACCTTGACTTTCTGCACATCAATCCCCGACATCGCGAACGAGCCTGAATGTCCCCCCGCGCGAAGCACTCCCTTGCTGTTGAACTCCAGTGTGCTGTTCAGGTAGCAGCCGCGCAGATAAAGCTGCTTCTGCCCCATCAGCGCCCGCGAGACTTCTTCTTCGCTCACCACCGGAGCCATCTTCTTCGCCTGCGCAATAATCGGGCCGAGCGTGAACAGGCAGGCGACAACGAATGCGGCGGCAGAACGACGTAGAAAGACAAACTGCATCATGATTGGCGTGGATAGTACGGCGGCAGGAAGGAAATGCAATCGCGAACGGTGTAATTAGAGAGCTGATATTGCTCCGCGCACTAACAACGCCCGAGCCACTGTTGCCTCAACAGGCAACTGCGCCGTTTTCTGGGGAAGTATTGATCCGCAGCCGTCAATTTTCCCGTTGCGTCGCAGAAGTCCATGCCTGCCAATAGCTACCCGCCACATGCAGGCGGCTTTTCGCTTCACAAAGCGTTGACGCTACCCCGAAACACAGGTATTCTAAAAGCCTTGCGCAGTGACTCGTTTGTCCGCAGTTTCGGGGAAGCGAAAGCTTCGCCGGCGACGAGTTCTTCACGTTTCCAGATGTGGCTGCTTCACCGCTACAGGTAATCCGGAATCGTGGGTTCCAATTGCGCCACCCTCGCACCACTTCAGGGAACGATCTTCTTTTCTGATCGCATTCCGATTCTGCGCGGGCTGCTGCAAACGAATTTAGTAGTTTCTCAAGAGAAGAGGGAAGCACCGATGTCGACGTACATTCCAAGCTCGCACGATATCAGCCGCAAGTGGTTCGTGCTGGACGCGAGCGGACAAACGCTGGGCCGTCTCGCGACGCGCGCGGCGAACATGCTCTCGGGCAAACTTAGCCCGAAATACACGCCCTACATTGATATGGGCGATCATGTGATCGTTATCAACGCTGAAAAGGTCGCCCTCACCGGCCTCAAGAGCCAGAAGAAAATCTATCACCGCTACACCGGCTTCCCCGGCGGCGTCCGCTCAGAAGAGTTCTCCAAGCTCATCGAGCGCCGTCCCGAGAAAATCATCGAAGAAGCGATCAAGGGCATGCTCCCGAAATCGAAGCTCGGTCGCCAGATGGCCACCAAGCTCAAGGTCTACAAGGGCGACAAGCACCCACACGCAGCGCAGATGCCCCAGGCGCTCGAGAACGTAAAGGCATAAGGAAGAACATGGCAGATCTGGTTCAGTACTACGGCACGGGACGTCGCAAGTCGAGCGTAGCTCGCGTATTCCTTCGTCCCGGCTCGGGCGAGTTTCAAATCAACGACAAGCCCTTCGAAACCTACTTCGTCACCGAACAGCAGCGCGTCTCCGCAAAGAAGCCGCTCGTGCTGACCGAGATGCTCGCAAACTTTAACGTCAAGTGCACCGCCGATGGCGGCGGAGTCAGCGCCCAGGCCGATGCAGTAAAACTCGGCATCGCACGCGCGCTGCTCCAGTTCAATGCGGAGCTTCGCCCAACACTGAAGGCCGAAGGCCTCCTGCAGCGCGATCCGCGCATGAAGGAACGCAAGAAGTACGGACAAAAAGGCGCACGCAAGAAGTTCCAGTTCTCCAAGCGCTAATTGTTTTTTGCTATTTGCTAGAAGCTGCCGGCTAGAAGCCGGCAGCTAAGGTACTAAATCTCCCCAGCAGGGGATCAAATTCCGGCCCCGCCGGAATGCACAGGAAAGAGGAACAGTTTGGCCACTATCACCATGAAGGAGCTGCTCGAAGCGGGAGTTCACTTCGGGCACCAGACAAAGCGCTGGAATCCGAAGATGAAGGAATATATCTTCGGCGAGCGTAACGGAATCTACATCATCGACTTGCAGAAGACCTTGAAGATGTTCAAGGAAGCCAGTAAGTTCATCACCGACCTGACCGCGTCCGGCAAGGTTGTCCTCTTCGTCGGCACGAAGCGCCAGGCCCAGGACGCCATTGCGGAAGAAGCCACGCGCGCAGGCATGTTCTATATCAACAACCGCTGGCTCGGCGGCTTGCTGACGAACTGGGCGACGGTGCAGAAATCCGTGAAGCGCCTTCAGGAAATCGATGAAATGGCCACTGACGGCCGCTACGATTTGCTGACCAAGAAAGAAGTCATCAAGCTCGAGCGCGAACGCAAGCACCTGCAGGCAAATCTCGCCGGCATCAAGAACATGAAGCGTCTGCCCGATGCTCTCTTCATCGTCGATTCCAACAACGAAGCGATCGCCGTCAAAGAAGCGCGCAAGCTCGGCATCCCCGTCGTCGCCGTCGTAGATACCAACTGCGACCCGACCGTCGTCGACTACGTGATCCCCGGCAACGATGACGCGCTGCGTGCCATCCGCCTCTTCACTTCGAAGATCGCCGATTCGGCCGTCGAAGGCGTGCAGATGGTCAACGACAAGGCATTCGCAACGGAACTCGCTGGCGTCACCGCTCTGCCCGTAAATCCGAACACTGAGGCAGACCACGAAGGCGCGAGCGAACAAGTCACTGCAGCCGCAACCGAAGAGCCGACTGAGGGCGCCGATGAAGTTGTCGACCTTGAAGCAGCTCTCGGCGGCGGAATCCGCAAGGCTCCCGCAGCCGTAACAGCCGACGAGCCCGAGGCCGCCGAACACGCGCGATAACGAGACACGCTGTTTCGCAACTACGAGAGCGTGGCGCCATCAAAGCGGCCACGCTCT
>DATMOZ010000138.1:0-4997 GCA_035567995.1 Acidobacteriaceae bacterium | reverse complement strand
CCGCCGCTACGCGATCATCAGCGCGTTGATACTTTGCCTGCTCGCAATGCCTGCGTGGGCCTTCGGTCATTCGCTGCAGGCCATTATGCTCGGCGCATTCGCCATGCAGTTCGGCGTTCAGGGCGCATTCGGAGTCATTCCCGCCCATCTCAACGAACTCTCTCCGGCGGCGATCCGCGGGCTGTTCCCGGGATTCGTCTATCAACTGGGCGTGCTGTTGGGGTCACCGATCCTGCCGGCGCAGAACAAATTGCGCCAGATCTTTGGCTATCCGTGGGCGCTGACCTCGTTCGAGACGACGGTCATCATCGTCCTGCTCTTCATCTATTTCTTCGGTCCTGAAAAACGCGGCCGCGATTTCAGAATGAAGGACACGCAGGACTTCCGTATCGAAACGGTCGGAAAAGGCTGATCCGGGCGCTACTCTCGTGATGACGCGCCGAGCGCCGGCGTAAGCTAGCCGTTCTCCGGCGACTTGCGAAGAAGCAATGGAAGCACGAAGAGGATCGACAAGATCGTAGTCACCATGCCACCAACAACCACTCGTGCGAGAGGCTGCTGGGCCTGCGCGCCGATTCCGTGTGAAAGAGCAGCCGGAAGAAGCCCAAGCCCTGCCGCGAGGCACGCCATGACGACTGGACGCATTTCGTCTACGCATCCATGTTCCAAGCCCTGAGCCGAACCCATTTCTCTCTGAGCGCGACGCACTCCGGACATGAAAACGACCGCGCCTAATGTCGCGACGCCGATCAGAGATGTAAAGCCGACTGCCGCAGAAATACTGAACGGAGTGCGAGTGACGTAAAGAGAAGCGACTCCCCCGACAGCGGCGAACGGCAGAATCGAAATGATGATCAACGCATCTTTCCAGGTGTGGAACTGCACGTAGAGCAGCACAAGGATAACGGCGAGCGAAACAGGAATAATCAGAGCGAGGCGCCGTTGCTCTTTCTTAAGTGAATCGAATTCACCAGCCCACGTGTAGTTGTAACCGGTTGGCAGATGTACATCACGTACAAGCTTGTCTTGCAGTTCGTTGATGGTCGTAGCAAGGTCGCGACCGCGGACGCTGAACTTAATTGGAATGTAACGTCGTCCATTTTCGCGGTAGATCATGAAGCTGCCTTCGCGAATGCTGACGTCTGCCACTTGACCCAGCGGCACGTGATTGCCGTCAGCAGTCGGCACGGAAATGTTACGAATCGCGTCAGCATTGCTGCGATAGGCGTCTGGATAGCGCACGGTCAGGTCGAAACGGCGATCGCCTTGAATGACCTGCGACACCGGCGCTCCGCCAACTGCAGCCTGAATCGCCGCGTTAACGTCTCCCGCGAGAATGCCGTAGCGGGCTGCCTTCGCGCGATCAATCTGGATGATGAGCGAAGGCTGGCCGCCGACCTTGAAGACTCCGACATCCGCAACGCCGCGAACGGACATCATTGTCTGCTCGATCTTGTCTGCGAGGCGCGTGAGCGTGTCAAAGTCGTCGCCAAACAATTTCAACGAGTTCTCTCCCTTGACGCCGGACATTGCCTCCTCGACGTTGTCCTGAATGTTCTGAGAGAAGTTGAGTTCGATCCCAGGAAAGCGAGACAAGCGATCGTTGATCTCTTCAATTAATTTCGGCTTGGTCAATCCTTTTCGCCATTGTGCGGCCGGCTTGAGAGATGCAGAGACTTCGATATTGTTGAACGTGCTGACGTCGGTGCCATCGTCAGGACGTCCCATCTGAGAAACCGTCTGTGTCACCTCAGGAGATTCGGCGATAACAGCGCGAAAGTTGTCGGCAAGCCTGGCGGCAGTGCTGAAAGAGATGTCCTGAGGAAGCGTCGCGCGTATCCAGAGATTGCCTTCCTCAAGCGCCGGCATGAATTCCCCGCCGACAAGGACGAACAGCAGCACGCCAGCCGCAAGCGTCGTACCGGCGATGAACCATACGACGGAAGGACGGTGCAACGCATGATGCAAGGCCCGGTCGTAATTCTTGCGGAGCCACGAGCTGAGCCTGGTGTAGCCAGAACCGATTTTGTTTTCTTGCGGAGCCGTGATGTACCCGAGCACAGGAGCAAAGATGAGCGCGAAAAGCAGCGCTCCCGCCAGGGCGAATCCATACGTTACCGACATGGGTGAAAAGATCTGACCCGCGACGCCCTGCATCGTGAACAACGGGATGAACGCGACCAGAATGATGGCAGTCGAGAAGAGGACGGGACGTGCTGCTTCGGCTACGCCTTCAACAATCAGATCGCCGGTCTGTTCCCCGGGGAGCCGACGAGAGAGCTTGCGATATACGCTTTCCAACACAACGATCGACGGGTCTACGAGGATTCCGAAATCGATGGCGCCGATGGAAATCAGGTTCGCAGCACGCCCGGTTAAGACCATCATTCCAAACGCAAACAAAACGGCGAAAGGAATCGTAACTGCGGCGATAAAGGTGATGCGCAGATCGCCCAGCATCGCCAGCAGCACAAAAGTGACAAGGATCAATCCCGTGATGATGACATGCCAGACAGTATGCGTCGTCATGCCAATAAGCACCGTGCGATCGTAGATGGTGCTGATATGCATGCCGGGAGGCAGCAAACTCCCTTTGTTGAGCTCAACTATTTTTTTCTTCAGTGCTTTGAGGGCCGGAAGCGATTTCTCATCCTTCTGTAGAAGCACGATGCCAAGGACGATGTCATTCTGCTTGTCTCGGCCAACCTGACCGAGTCTCGGCTGAAAGCCCTCAGAGACAGTGCCTATATCTTGAACGGTGACCGGGGCGCCATTTTTTTCTGCGACGACAATCGAGCCTATGTCTTCTGTGTTTTTAACCTGGCCGACGGCGCGAACATTCACGTTCTGATTGCCGAGTTCAAGGTAATTTCCGCCAGCGTTCGCATTGCTCGCCTGCACTGCATTAAGAACCTGGGAAAGGTTCAGTCCGTAGGTCAGAAGACGGTTCGGATCAGCCTCAATCTGGAATTGTCGAGTTGTTCCTCCAAATGTCGTGATGTCGATAATGCCGGGAACCTGCTTCAGTTCCCTTCTTACGAGCCAGTCTTGTGTCGCTTTAATTTCGTTCAGGGTGTAGCCGGGACCCATCAGTTGATAACGATAGATTTCACCGATTGGCGACCAGGGAGAGAGTTGCGGCTGCAGATTGTTCGGAAGCTGCAGCGTCTGCAGGCGGTTCAAGACCTCCTGCCGGTCGCGAAAGAGTTCGCTGTCGAAATTGAAGTAGAGCTTCACGTCCGAAAGGCCGAAGATGCTGATGGAACGCACTTGCTCCAGATGCGGCGTGCCGTTGAGAGTGGTCTCGACGGGGACGGTCACCTGCTGCTCCATCTCCTCGGCCGACCATGACGGATTTTGAGTAATGACCTCGACCAGCGGTGGTGAAGGATCCGGGTAGGCTTCAATGTCCAGCCGAGTGAGCGCGAACGTGCCAGCGGCAAGCATGCTGAAAAAGACAATCAGCACAATGGCGCGATAGCGGATGAGGGAGCGGATAAGTGCTTGCATCCTCTAATCTCCGCTCGTCGGGCGCAGCAGGGCGCCCCCGACAGTTACAACTTTGTCACCGTCGCTTAAACCACTCAGGACTTCGACGTTCTTGACGCCGCCACTGTCGAACGAGCGGCCCACAGTGACCCCGCGCTGGCTGAATTTTCCCGAGGCATCGACGACGAAGACATAAGTCTTGTCTCCCTCGTGCAGCACAGCGGTCGCCGGGAGTATGAAGGCGTTTCGCACGCCCTCTGCGACCCGTACCGTCGCGAACATGTCTGCCTTTAACTTATGGTCGGGATTGTTCAGCACGATGCGCAGCTTAAGCGTGTGAGTATTGGGATCGAGCGCGTCTGAAACATTGGCGATGCGCCCAGAGAGCTTGAGGCCCGGATAGGCTGGAACCAGCACCTCGACGGAACGTCCGCTTTGGAGCGTCGCGAGATCGCGCTCGAAGACGTCTCCCACGATCCAGACGGTGTCAAGGTTCGCGATCGTTGCAATGGTGGTGGCGTTGTCGAGCGAGCGCTGCAACTCCCCTGTGGCGGTGCCAATGTCGAGCACGACGCCAGAGATCGGCGCGCGTATCGGCACCTCGTCGGACACGCCGTCTTCAGAGAAGCCGAGTTCGTGGATGCGCTGCCGCGTGCGCTCGAGTTCTGAGTGGGCGACCTGGTCAGTCGCTTCAAGCTCGTAATAATCCCCCTGGGAGAGAACCTCGTGCTGCAGTAATAGCTTGCCCCTTTGCAGCGCACGATCAGCGCGTATCACTTCGATCTTCGCCTTCTCAAAGTCGGCGCGGGCCTGGGCAATATCGCTGCTTTGCAGGATCGCGACCTCTTGCCCTTTTTGCACTTCCTGACCCGGCAAAACGCGAAGTCCAAAGATGCGTCCGCTGAGAGGAGGAAAGATACGCACGACGTGTGAAGGGTCAGGAGTGACGTGCGCAGGAACCTCAAGGTAATCCGTGTGTTGCTGCGGATGCACGACGGCGGTTTCGACGCCCACGTTTGCGGGTTGATCAGCTTTCTGGGGCTGATCCTGTTTGCATCCCGCGAGAGAAGCGGTGATGAGGGCGAGGAGAAGCAGTGAGTTGGTAGATGTCTTCATGGCAGGATGTCCGTCGCAGTGACGTAGCTAAGTTGGTGTATTGCGAGCCATACCTGCGCGTTCGCGTTCAGACTGGCCAGGTGGGTGGCGCGGTAATCGCGCAGTGCCTCGAGATAATCCAGCAGGGTGGTATTGCCGTTGCGATAGCTGAACTGCAAATTGTCACGCACGTGTGCGGCTTCTTCCAGATAGTGGTCTTTGTAGCGATGAGCCTGGCGCTGGGCAACATCGAGAGCAACCCATGCCTGATCTACATCAGAGATCACCTGGTTGTGTGCGGCGAGTAGGGCAAATCTGCTGGACTCTATTTCATAGCGGGTGCGCTCTTTTTCACCTTGATTGCGATCGAAGATTCGCAGCGGAATGGAAATGCTCACTCCAAACGTGTTGTC
>DATMOZ010000137.1:0-12381 GCA_035567995.1 Acidobacteriaceae bacterium | reverse complement strand
CCTCGAGAATGTCGCTCTCTCCGTCGTTGAAATCAGCCGCATCTACGCCGATGGCGGCATGCGCGTCAAAGGAAACTACAGCACCTTTCTCGAGAAAAAAGAAGAATACCTCGTCGCGCAAAACAAAAGGCAAGATGCCCTGACCAATCGCGTCCACACAGAGCTTGAGTGGCTGCGCCGCGGGCCAAAGGCTCGGGCGACCAAAGCGAAAGCGCGCATCGATACGGCGAACGCGATGATTAGTGAACTGGCCGCCATGAAGTCCCGCAGCCAGACGAGCAGCGCAGGCATTTCATTCACGGCAAGCGAGCGACAGACAAAACGGCTGGTCGAACTCGAAGACATCCACTTCCATCTCGGAGGACGCAAATTATTCAGCGGCCTGAGCTTCATGCTTACCGCCGGCACTCGCGTGGGCATCGTCGGCCCAAACGGCAGCGGTAAGACGACCCTCATGCGACTGATGCAGCGTGAACTGACACCAGAGTCCGGCGACGTCCGTCTCGCCCCATCCTTGCGCATCGTCTATTTTGATCAAACGCGACGCATGGACGAAGACGTTACTTTGCGGCGAGCTCTCGCTCCAGACAGTGATTCGGTGATCTATCAGGACCGTGTCATTCATGTCGCATCCTGGGCTGAGAGGTTCTTGTTCACCAGCGACCAACTCAATCAGCCCGTCGAACGGCTATCTGGCGGAGAGCGCGCACGAGTTTTGATCGCAAAGCTGATGCTGCAACCCGCGGACCTCCTGCTGCTGGATGAACCAACAAACGATCTCGATATCCCGACGCTCGAAATCCTGGAAGAGAGTCTGCTCGAATATCGCGGCGCGCTCGCGCTGGTGACGCACGACCGCTTTATGCTCGATCGTGTCTCCACCGTCGTCCTGGGCCTGGATGGTGAGGGCCATGCGCAACAGTTTGCAGACTATTCTCAATGGGAAAGTTGGCAAGCTGAACAATCGCGCAGTACAACTTCGCGAAAACCTGCGCGAGCAAAGACCGCTGCTCCCGAAGCCTCATCGTCCGCGAAGAAGAAACTGTCCTATCTTGAAGCGCGGGAATACTCCAGCATCGAACAGGACATCGCGCATGCCGATGCAGTGCTCGCCCAGAAACAGGCGGCAACTGAGGACTTCGCCATCGCTACCGACGCGGAACGATTGCAGCAGGCGCTGGCAGAGTTGGCAGAAGCCTCGGAGCGCGTCGACGCGCTCTACCACCGCTGGACAGAGCTGGAAGATAAAATGCGCGGCTGAGCTCTCCCACACATACTTAGTCGTTTTCATAGAAATGCAGGTACACTTCCCGACGATGCACTTAGGGAGGGCTCACAGTGCCCAGGAATATTGTGATTTGCTGTGACGGTACGGGGAATGAGTACGGCGATTCGAACTCAAATATTGTCAAACTCTACAGCACCCTGATTATCAACGGCACTGACCAGGTCGGATACTACCATCCCGGCGTCGGCACTATGGGTTCGCCCACCGCCCACAATAAAATAAGCAGCGCCTGGTCTGTCCTTATGGGCATGGCCTTTGGCGCGGGGCTGCTGGCAAATGTAGGTGACGCCTACCGGTATCTCATGAATGTGTATCAAGAGGGCGACAGAGTCTACATTTTCGGCTTCAGCCGCGGCGCATTTACTGCGCGCGCACTTGCCGGTGTACTCCACATGTTCGGCTTACTCTGCCCCGGCAACAACGGACTTATTCCGTACGTCATCCGTATGTATGCGAAGCGGAGTCGCAATGCCGCGGGTCTGACGCATACCTTTCAAGTCGCGACTGGATTTAAGTCGACGTTCTGCCGGCCTTGTCCGCTGCACCTGGTTGGAGTATTCGACACTGTCAGTTCTGTCGGCATGGTCTGGAGTCCGTTAGTCCTCCCCTACACAGGACAAAATCCCGACATGGCAAACGGCCGCCACGCGATTTCAATCGACGAACGTCGCGCTTATTTTGGCAGCAGTCTTTGGGGCGCAGAACTGCCCAACCAAAGCGTGAAGCAGGTCTGGTTCGCGGGCGTCCACTCCGACGTCGGCGGGTCATATCCTGAGGCCGAAAGTGGGCTATCCAAGATCACCCTCGAATGGATGCTTTGCGAAGCCATCTCACTTGGACTCTTGGTCGATCCAGTTCGAACGGACCATGTGCTCGGCAGAACTCCTTCTCTTCCATCGGCGCCTTTTGAGCCCGTCCCCCCGAATCCTTTAGGGCAGATGCACAACTCACTCCAGGGGATATGGCGCCTGATGGAGTACCTCCCCCATTCGTACTTCGACTTGAAATCGAAAACAGTCAGATGGCGGATCCCGCTCGGCGCACGCCGTGACATCCAGCCTGACGCCGTCGTGCACGAGTCCGTAAAACAGAGGTTAGACGGCGACCCAAGCTACAGGCCTTCAAACTTACCGGCAACATTCACTCTAGAGACAGCGAATACCTGTTCTTTCCGCTAATCCGCGCTGCCTATCGGTGAACGCCAAGCCTGGGCTCGACGCGGATAACGACGCGCATGAGATGCTCTTGTCCAGGCGCAACTGTCACGGCGTTGTCCGCCGCATTCGCCGACTCGACGCAAACCATTTCCCGCCACTCATCAGGCACCATATCTTTCAAGCCCTTGGCTTTTTCGGCCCAGGGATTCCACACCACCGTACTTTCAGAACCGCTCTTTTCTATCACGATGCGGCGCTGCCCCATCGCATCGTCAGCCACGCAGGTGGCAGTCGCGTTTACGTGAATCTGATCTGTCTCCTTTGTCAGCTGAAGTGGCTCGTTTCCCGCCCGCTTTCGCTTCATGCCGTCGGTCTTGTCTATATATGTTGTTCCTTCCAATCCTGAAATCGAAACCTGCCCGATGTCGCCAACCGCGAAATAGCTATGCAGTGCTTCTTCATACTTCAGTTGCTTTTCAGACTGATTGCGCACTTGCAACTCAATCTGCAACTCAGCTCCGACCACGACCCTAAGCTGCAGGCTGAAATCTGCGTAGCCAAATGAATCAGCCACATCTTTCGGCTCAAGGACGAAGACCATCTCGACCTTCCCGCCTGTCTCCTGCGCAGAATGCAGCTGCCACAGCGCAGTGCGTGCAAATCCATGCGACGCGCCCGGCAGGCCTCCGCCACGCGGACCAAACCATGGAAAGATAACCGGAATTCCGCCGCGTATTGCCTTTCCGGGAGCGAACTCGCTGCGAGAGCTAACAAACAATATCGACTTCTGACCTTTCGGCGCCCAATGCGCGACATGCGCGCCCTGCAGGTACACATCCGCATCAGCTTGGGCCGTCGTGACCACAGCACGAACCAATCCAGCAGGTGTCTCCTCAAAGCGCAATATGTCTTGAATACCGAATTTCTCCTGGAGTTCCGTCTTGCTCTGCACACCTATCTCCTTGAAGCGGTCAGTTTAACTCCTGATTCGACTTCGGCCCACCCGCGGAGCGTCGCGGTTGATCCAATGTTGGCTCTGCGATACCAATAGCCAAGCTAGTTTACCCACGCGAGTATCCGTTGCGATATCCGTGCTGATAAGCGTCGCGATAATACTGCTTGTATAAGTCGCGGGACCCCATCTCGCGATAGTAACCGGGACAGTCCTCGTACTTGTCATCCTTTCCCGGACGAAAACTGTGCCCGGTGTAGCGATCGTGCGCACCGTCTGAATATCCATCGCGGAAGCCGTTCGCCCGCGCCGTCTTCGCGAGCGAAGGTTGATCGTAGTAATCGCCGGATAGTGCCGGTAGGGCTGGTGGCGGCGCAGCCGAATAGTAGTCAGGGCCGCAGCCGAGCAGCAACGGCACCATTAGCACTGCGAGAAACAGTGTTCCGATAAAGGATTTCATCGCATACCTCATGCATTAGAAAAGAACGCATGGGCTGGACAAATGTTGTGGAGGAAAAAGTTGCGGTGCTATAGAAAGAATGTGCCTGATTAGTTCTGCATTGCCACCGGTATGCGCACCGTGAACACCGTTTTGCCCGGCTCCGAAGTGAAAGTTACCGAACCGCCCAACTTATCGTGCACGATGCGACGCACTATATCTAACCCGAGGCCCGTGCCCACGCCCTCCGCCTTCGTCGTGTAGAACGGCTCAAACACGTGTTCTTGATGCTCCGGTGGAATTCCCGTGCCGTTGTCAGCAACGGTAATCACGGCCTGATCACCGGCCATTTCCGTGCGTATCTCAATTCGGCCTTGTTGCGGAAGCGCATCGATGGCGTTGTCCAGCAGGTTCGTCCAGATCTGATTCAGTCCACCGCCATGGCAAGTCACGGGCTGGAGCGAAGGCGAGAACTCTTTCACCACTTCAATCTCTTTATTGCGCAGCTTATGACCAAGAATGATCAGCGTGTTGGCGATGCTCTCGTTCACATTGACTGCTTGCTGCGCGACCTTTCCCTCATACGCGTACTTTTTCACCGCGAGGGTTAACTCGGTGACCCGAGAAATACTCTCCTCGACGGTACCCACCAACTGCAGGCTGCTCACAAGCGACTCCAGCCAGGTCAGCGAAGTTGCCAGCAGCTCCCCTGAAAACTGACACCGCGCGCACTCCAATTCTTCGCGCGTGATGCCGATGCCGACCAATGTAGGCGCCATCTGCCACGCATCTGCAATTCCTTGTTCCTGCAGCCAGTCCGCCATCGCTTCTTCGGCGTCCGCTTCTTCTATCGAACTCCGCGGCTTCGGCTTTTCTGCCGCCAGCGCGCGCTGCTGCAACGTGGCCAGACACTCAACCTGAGCTTCAGTCAGCGCGGCGCGGCTCAACTCCCACACGCCCTTCTGCAGCCGCATCAGATTCTCACGCAGCAGCGAAGACGCTCTGTGAGCCGCGGCGCCAGGATTGTTTAGCTCATGCATCAGGCCCGCGGCCATCGTTCCTAACGATGCGAGCTTCTCGCGCTGCACCATCAACGTCTGCAGCACCTCGAGCCTCCGTGCCATGTTGCCGAGAATCGCCCGCCGGACCTCCTTGCATGAGGTCATCATCTGCCAGAATCCATCCTCGTTCAGGCGCACCACCCGAACCGGCGTATTGGCGACCAGATCGACTCTGTGCGGCGTCCCGGCAAGCAATGGCACTTCCCCGCACGTTTCATTCGCTCCAAATACCGCAAGGGTCTCCTGCCCTTCCGCCACGCGCAGTTCACCTTCCAGGACAACCCAAAAAACTCGTCCGTCGGTTCCACGCTCTGCCAGCAGGTCGCCAGGCTGATATTCAACGACGACGGCTTCATTGAAGCAGCTCATGTCCTCCTGCTTCAAAGTCTCGAAGACAGGAACGCGCTGCAGCTGCTCCAGCAGTTTTTTGAAATCCATTTCGACGATCGTGCCGTTGGCTGCTGTCATCTAGAGTTTCGCCAGATATTGGTGAATAAACTGCACCGCCATCGATCCCTGCCCAACCGCTGACGCAACACGCTTCACGGAGTCAGAGCGCACATCCCCTGCCGCAAAAATTCCCGGAACATTGCACTCGAGTAGAAATGGCTGTCTGTCTTCATGCCAGTTGCCGAGTGCGTCATGCGCTTTCAGCTGGGGTCCCGTTAGCAGAAAGCCGCGCGAATCGCGCGCCAGCTCGCTCGGCAGCCATTCCGTCTTCGGCGCAGCGCCGATAAAAATAAACATCGACGTCGCGGACTGCATTCGTTCACCGCCCGGTCCCCTGAGCCGAATGCAGCTGAGACGTTCTTCCCCGTCGACTCCGATCACTTCCGTGTTAGTTTCCACTACGATGTTAGGACGCTGACAGATCTGGTCTACCAGATATTTCGACATTCCTTTCTCAAGCGACGACGCGCGTATCAGCATCGTCACCTTCGACGCGTAGTTCGCGAAATACATCGCAGCCTGGCCAGCAGAGTTGGCGCCCCCAACAATAAAGACCTCCTCTGCGGTGCAGCTCATCGCCTCTGTCATTGCGGCGCCATAGTAGACCCCCGCACCGGTAAACTTCTCAATCCCTGGAATCTCAAGTTTTGTGTAATCCACTCCGAGCGCGATCAACACGGAGTAGCAAGACACCTCGCGATCATCCGCGAGCTTCACAAAGTGATATTTATTTTCGCTGCGCAACGCCGTGCCCCGTTGTGTCACAAACTCCGCGCCAAACCGCGTCGCCTGTACAAATGCGCGGCGGGCGAGATCCGCGCCACTTACTCCGGCAGGAAAGCCGAGATAATTTTCAATCTTCGAACTCGAGCCTGCCTGACCACCCGGCGCCTCCGGCTCAACCACCAGAGTGCGCAATCCCTCTGAAGCACCGTACACAGCTGCTCCGAGTCCTGCCGGACCGCCTCCCAAAACGATCAGATCGTAGAACTCCCTAGCCGCCTGAACGCTCAAACCGCCTGTTTTGCTTGGCCAGAACTGCCCGATTCGCGACGCCAGTTCGGTCTGCGAAGGCTGTATCAGCGGTTCGCCCGTCGGGAACATCACCACCGGTAGTTTCGAGTCGTTGAGCTGATACTTCTCAAGTTCCGCAATCGCGTCTGGTGTGTCTGCCGGATCAAGCCAGACATATGGAACATGATTGCGCGAAAGAAAATCGCGCATCAGGTGATCGCGCTGCGCCCATCGCACGCCTACGATCCTCAACCCGTCAAAGGGCGGCTTATAGCCCTCGCCCCACGCTTCAAGCAGATCATCCAGCACCGGATAAAGTTTCTCTTCCGGCGGGTCCCACGGCTTGTTCAGGTAGTAATGAATTTTTGCCGCATTGATCGCCTTGATCGCGGCTTCGGTATCGGCATATGCCGTTAACAACACGCGCTTCGCGTCCGGATAGACCTGGATGGATCGTTCAAGCAGATCAACGCCCGTCATCCCTGGCATGCGCTGATCGCTCAGGATCAATGCCACCGCATCCCCGCGCTCTTTCAGCTGCTTGCACGTGTCCAGCGCCGCTTGGCCCGATGCCGCGCGCAAAATCCTGAAGTTCGCCCCATAATGTCGGCGCATATCCTGCATTACCGCCTCGAGAACAGCGGTATCGTCATCTACAGCCAGCAGAATTGGTTTGGTTGCCATCGTGAATCAGTGTACCCGGCCTTTATTGATTCATAATGCGGGCAACAGGATGCAGCATTCCCATGGCCAAAAGCCTGTGGATTCCTGATTCCGCCCTCAAGATTTCGTGCACCATGCCGATACACTGTTTTAGGGTCACTACACGCAAGCTATGGAAGTCATCCTCGCTGACAATCAACCCATCTTCCGGGCAGGCATCGCACGTGTTCTGGGGGCTGAGCCGCACATCGCCATCGCAGCGCAAGCCGCCGACTGCGAAAACCTGCTTGCGGCCGTGGATAAGATTCCCAACGCAGTAGTGTTATTTGCTGGCTCACTGCGTCCAGAGCTGCCCGAACTGGTGTCGCGCGTTCGCGCAGCCGGAAGCCGCGCCATCTGCCTCGCAGAGAACACTGAATCGCCTACGCCGTATCTCGCCTCCGGCATCGACTCGGTGCTCTTCCGTGGCGTTACCAGCATTGCATTGCTCGAAACATTGCATCGCGTCGCCAGCGGAGAGCCGCAAAATTCGACCGCCTCTGCCCTTGTTCCGCCCGATACAGTCGACTCCGTGGGCGAACGTGTTCTTGAACGCCTGACGCCAAAAGAGCTCCAGATCGTCTCCCTCGTCGCCGAGGGCCTGCGCAATAAGGAGATTGCCGAGAAGCTCTCCTGCAAGGAACAGGTCGTCAAAAATTACATGCGCACCATCTTCGATAAGACGGGCGTCTCCGACCGTCTGGAACTCGCGCTCTTTACCGTGCACCATCCTGCGCTTGCCAAGGCCGCCGCCGAAACCAGCCAGGCACTCCGCGGTACGATCTGACTTTCTCCAAGCAAAAAGAGCGCAGCAGTATGCATGCGCTCTTTTTGCTTTTTCACAAGTCGAAGACCCTTCAGCCAAGCTTCTGTGCGATCGACTTCGCCTGCGTGAACAGGTAAAGATAATCCGGACCGCCCGCCTTCGAATCCGTGCCGGACATATTGAATCCGCCAAACGGATGCGCACCCACCATTGCCCCGGTGCACTTGCGATTCAAATACAAGTTTCCGACGAAGAAATCGCGTTTAGCGCGCTCCAGCTTCTCCGGAGTATTCGAGTACACCGCGCCGGTCAGCCCATATTCCGTGTTGTTCGCAATCGCGAGCGCGTCATCGAAGTTTCGCGAACGAATCACAGCGAGCACAGGACCAAAAATTTCCTCCTGGGCGATACGCGCCTTCGGATCAATGTCGGCAAACACCGTTGGTGCGATGTAATAACCGTCCTCCGGCTTTGTTAGCGCTTCTCCGCCGGTCAATAGCCGCCCCTCGCTCTTGCCTATTTCGATGTAGGCCAGAACGTTCTTGTACGCCGCTTCATTTACCACCGGACCCAGATAGGCATTCGTCGCCGGATCTCCTGACTTCATCTGAGACACTCGCTCGCGCAGGCGGTCAACGAACACGTCATAAATCTTGCCGTCGACGATCGCGCGCGAACACGCGGAACACTTCTGTCCGTTGAAGCCGAACGCCGACACTGCGACGCCTTCCACTGCCTTGTCGATGTCTGCGTCTGCGTCAACGATGATGGCGTCTTTACCGCCCATCTCCAGAATCGTCCGCTTGATCCATATCTGGCCCGGCCGGTGCTGCGCCGCTTTCACATGAATGTCGAGGCCGACCTCCTTCGAGCCGGTAAACGCGATGAACCTCGTCTTGGGATGCTCAACCACGGCATTGCCAAAGCTTGCGCCGGAACCTGGGCAGAAGTTCACCACACCCGGCGGCATGCCTGCTTCTTCCAGTACTGCGAAGAACCGCGCCGCAATCGTCGGCGAATCGCTCGAAGGCTTCAGGATCACCGTGTTTCCGCAGACGATAGCCGCAGACGTCATGCCTGCCATGATCGCCAGCGGAAAATTCCACGGCGGAATGACAGCGCACACTCCCAGCGCAACGTACTTGTACCAATCCCGTTCGCCCGGATACTGAATCGGCGGCTCAGCTTTCGAAAGCCGTAACGCCTCTCGCGCATAAAACTCGAGGAAGTCGATGGTTTCGCCGACATCAGCGTCCGCCTCGGCCCAGTTCTTGCCAACTTCGTAGGTTAGCCACGCGCAGAATTCCAGGTGCCGCTGGCGAATGATTTCAGCGGCCCGCAACAGCAGCGACGCACGCTCCTCGACAGGCGCATTCTTCCAGCTCTCGAACGCGGTCAGTGCAGCCTGCAACGCCTGCTCCGCATGACTCGCGTCGGCCTTCTGGTGCACGCCGACCACCTGCGATGGCTTAGCTGGGTTGATTGACTTGATCTTCCCGGGCGTTCGAAGGCGGTGACCGCCAATCACCAGGTCGTACTCATGACCCAGTTGGTCTCCCACCCTCACCAATTCGTTGCGCATCTCGCGGGCAACATCATCGCGCGTGAAATCAGTGAATGGTTCGTTGCGAAACTCGCCCTTGGGCAAGCGCGGCTGAATTGCGGTAGTCAATTCTGCGGTAGCCATAGATTTCTAGTGTATCGCTCATCGCACAACTGAGTCGGCACCCTAACTGCTCACCGTAGCGCGCTCTGTAGATCGCGACATCTTCGCCGTGCGCTCGATCTTGTCCCACGCAAACGGCCGCCCGTCGATCGCACGCTTGATGGTTCGGAACAGCACCACCGAAAAGACCTGCCTGTACGCGAACCGCTGCAACCAAATGTGGAACAACAGCCATCCGTCGCCCTTGTTCGCAGGATGCTTCGGCTCCAGCGCAAAAGCCACCGTCGATGCAAGGAAATCAATCACCAGAAATGTAAGGAAATACACGAGCAGCTTGTCAAAATTAGCAGAACTGGCCGCCTCCGGATGAAAATACCGGTCGATCAGATAATGCGCCGTGCCCGCCACAAACATCAGGTCGATGAATGGCGACAACAGCGGCAGCACAATCTGAAAAATAAAAATATTCGGCAGCGCGAACAGCCCCATCGCCTTGTTCTTCAGGAAAGCACGCTTGTGTTTGTACACCGCCTGCAGGATGCCGAACGACCAGCGGAAGCGTTGCCGCATCAGGCCGCGCGCGGTTGCCGGCGCTTCGGTGAAAGCCAGCGCGTGGTCCTCATACACCACTTTGTATCCCTGCTCCAGCAGGCTCATCGTCAAGTCGGCATCTTCCGCCACCGTATTCAGCGGATAGCCGCCTGCCGCCTTCACTGGAGCAGTACGCCACGCCCCAATCGCGCCCGGCACAACCGTCACCACGCCGAAAAGATCGAGTGCGCGGCGCTCGAAATTCTGGCTCGTGATGTACTCCAGCGCCTGCCACCGAGTCCAAAGATTTATGCGATTGCCCACCTTCGCGTTACCTGCCACAGCGCCTATTTCAGCATCGGCAAAGTGCGGGATCATCTTGCTGATCGCATCCGGTGCGATCACCGTATCCGCATCAATCCCGACATAGAAATCTTCGTGGATATGCTGCAGCGCAAAATTCAGCGCCTCCGCTTTTCCGGCGTTCGGCTTCGTCATGACCGTCAGCCGTCCGCTTGCTATCTCCGCGCGATACGCCTCGCGCGCCACATCGAAAGTTCTGTCCGTCGAACCATCATCGACCACAATGACCCGCAGAAAGGCGTAGCTCGACTGCAGGACAGAGCGGATCGTCCGAACGATCACAGTCTCTTCGTTGTACGCCGGAATAACCACCGCCACTTGTGGCTCAAACTCTTCCGGCAGGTGCGACTTCCGTTTGCGCAGGCGGTCGATCACGGCGAACACGCCGACGACGATCAGCTTGGCGCTCATCAAAATGTCGCCAACAAAAAACACAGCGACGACGAAGCGGTTGAAAAATGCGAACGCGAAAAACGCGATCGAGTCGATGCGCGCCCGCCAGCGCTGCCTCTCTGTCAGAGGCGGCATCACCTGGGCGCGCGTCTTGCCCATCAATTCGCTCACCGGAACGATCTGGTATCCCTTAGCACGCAGCGTATCAATCAGCACTGGCAGCGCCGCAACCGTCGCAGAGCGATCTCCACCCCCGTCATGCATCAAGATGATGCTGCCGCGAAACTGGGGCCTGTCCTTCATTGCCGCCAACTGGCCAAGCACCGAGTCCGTAATCTGCTGCGGCGTCTTCCGCGGATGCTCGTCCCAGTCACTGGTATCGATCTTGTTGCCGATGATGGTGTACCCGAGGTTTTGGATATAGTCAGCGGGCGCGGCTTGATCGTTGGTGTCCGGTTCTTGATCGATAGAGTATGGTGGCCGGAAATATAACGGTTGCACGCCCAGCTTGCTGGCAAACAGGCGCTCAGTCAGATTCAGTTCCAGTGCAAGCTGTCCCTGCGAAATATTGCTGATATCTGGGTGCGTAAACGTGTGATTGCCGATCTCATGGCCTTCCGCGACATAGCGTTGCAGCAGGCCCGCGTTGTCCTGCGCCTGTTCTCCAATCACCATGAACGCACCCTTCACGTTCTTGCGTTTCAGCACATCAAGAATCTTCGGCGTCCACTTCGCATCAGGCCCGTCATCGAACGTCAACGCGACTTTATCCGGGTGATACCCGTACTGGGTCACCGTGTACGACTGCGGAAAGACGTCGATATTCTCGTCGGTGATAGTGCGGAAGTCAGGGTCCGTTGCGTGCGCGCGCTTATCCTGCTCGATCGTAATGCTCCGCTTGCCGACGACCGGCCGCGCCGTTATCCGCAGAATGTCGCCTTCACCCTCGGTATCAACATCTTCGCCCGGCGGTACATTTGTCAGCGCGGCCGGAGCCCCCGCATTTTGCGGCTTGTCCCACACCGCCCACAGTGATCGGTCTTCAGAACCCAGTCGCCACAACGCGAATGTTTGAATGCCCAGTTGCCGTGCAGCCCTCATCTGGTTCAGCGCCGTCACCGCATCGAGAAACCAGACCTGATGCCGCACCTTCTTATCTTCGTCGTCATACGCGAAGTGAACGTTCAGCGAATCTTCATCCAGATCAGGGGATGCATCCGCATCTGACGCCGCCAGCCATGCTTCTTGCGTAGACATCGAATCCACGCTGATCGGCTTCTGCGACTCCGGCTTGCCCTTTGCCGGCAACGGCATCGTCCAGTCGTATCCATAGCCCCCGATTGCGCAGATCAGCTTGTTGCGCGGAACGATCTTCAGCGCTACCTGCAGGTTCTTCACGAACCAGTCTTGACCGGCGACCGGCCCCGGTCCGCTCTCGGCCTGGTGCTGGTCATAGTTCATCAGCACCACTCCATCGGAGTGCGCCGCCAGAAAAGCCAGGTCAAAATCGTCGTCGTCGACCGGTGTGTTCACATACAGCCGCAAATTCTTCGCATGCAGGTCCGCATACAGCGAGCCGACCAACGCGCGGTAATTCGC
>DATMOZ010000136.1:0-3028 GCA_035567995.1 Acidobacteriaceae bacterium | reverse complement strand
CGAACTAGACGAGCACGTTGCTCGCCGAATCTCGTTCAACCTGACGCATACGGCAACGGCCGGACTGCTTGCGGTTGGGTCAGGAATCGAAGTCGGCGTGGACGCTGAAACGATTCGTCCGATCGGACCTGATGTTGCCGAAGCGCACTTTTCAGCTCGCGAACTGAGCGAGCTCAATACACTCACTGGCGATGCGTGGCTCAACGCCTTCTACACAATCTGGACACGGAAGGAGGCGCTGTTGAAAGCCGAAGGCGTAGGACTGAACCTTCCGCTCGCAGACTTTGATGTCTCAGTACCGCCCGACGCTGATGCCGCTCTGCTTGCCTGGCGGCCGACGGTTGCTTTCAGTCATTCGTGGAAGCTTCGACATCTTGCTCCCGCAGCCGGAGTAATTGGAGCGCTGGCTTTGAGCGAGACGCCATCGCGGGTCACGCTTTCGAGTTTTGAGTCCTCAGATTCTTAAGCACACCTCTCTTTCAGAAGCCGATCAGCGCACAACTCTTCGTGGGTTCTTCGCTCAAAGCAGCGGTGTTGCTATGCGTCTGTGCCACGGGCGGAATGGGGGCCGGCTGGCCCGACAAGAAGGCTTTGACTGATGCGGCAATGATCTGCGCACCGGGGTCATCGAAGATCTTGCGATGATCGCCGGGCAGCAGGGTCATGTCGGACTTTTCTGTCAATAAGTGGGACCAACCCATGTCGCTGGGAAGAAATTTGCCAGTTGGCTGCTCTGAACTGCGGAAGAGAATCGCCGCGCCGGGCCATGGACGTGCCTGATATTTAAGGCTTGCTGCGAATTGAACCTGGTCGACCAGCGTGGTGTCATCGCCAGCGACGACCTGTCTCGGAATGCGACGTAGGAGCGGTATGGAGCCCATCTGGCGGGTGATCGCTGCCCTGCACATACGAAAGCGTTCCTTGAAGAAATCAGCCTGCTCGCGGAAAGGTACCGCCAACAAGGTGCGACGGTGAAGGTTGAAGCGAGCCCAGTAATAGTTCGTTTTCGCGACGAGCTTGCGGCCGATGGGCAGATCTCTCCAATAGCCGGGCGCCCACGCGTCGACGATCAGCAACATCTCAACGGTTTCACCAAGAGCGCGCAGTTGCTGGGCGATTTCATATGCTACCCAGGCGGCGGCACACCAGCCGCCGATACGGTAGGGGCCGTGCGGACGAAATTCGCGAATGATCTTCACGTAAAAACGCGCGAAGTCTTCGAAGGTTTCTGCGCCCTTTAGATCCATATCTTCAATTTGTACGGTGAAGACGGGCTGGTCGGAGCCGAGGCATTCTGCGACGCGACGAAACACCATGCTCTGGGAGATGAGGAAGAGCGGTGGTTGTGTGCCTGCTGCATGAAGCGGGATGAGTCTTGGATTGAATGAGGCCGGAGATTCGCCGGTGCTGGTCAACCTGGCGGTGAGTGAAGCGATGGTCGGAGCGGCAAAGAGGTCTGCGGCGTGGATGCGCTGGCCGAGCTGTTTCTGGCATAGAGCCTGCAAACGCGCGAGCGTGAGAGAGTGACCTCCCATGTCGAAGAAATTTGCGTGAATGCTGATGGGACTGCGGCGAAACACCTGCTGCCAGAGATTCGTCATCGCGGCTTCGTGTTCATTTCGCGGGAGGACGGCAGGGCCTTCGGCCGCGCTCTCCGTGGCATGATCTTGCGCGTGAGGGGTTTCGATTCCGAGCGCGCGTCTGGAGATGGGCAGTAAGGTGTCCGCGCGATGTGCGGCGGCGGATTCCTCAGAAGTGGCGAACGAGATCTCGCTGACCGGCGTGTCCAGATGAAAGAGAGCTTCAGAGAGCAGTCGCTCGTAGTGGCGCAAGGCCGCCTCTATGGTCGCTTTGGAATAGAGATCAGCGTCGTACTGGAGCTCCGCAGCGATGCCCTCGCCCTGCCGCTCGATGATGGCGAGCTGCCACTCGAATCCAGCGCCTGTGACGGCTGTTGGAAGAGGGTTGAAGCGGATGCCCTGCATTTCAGTTTTTTGAACGAACGCTTTTTGATAGAAGAAGCAGAGTTGATTGAGCGCGTGACGGCCGCGGACCGTGCCCAGGGCGACGGAGTCTGCAGATTTTTCTAACGGCAATGGGTTATCGAAAGCGTCCATCGCCACGTGATGCAACGAATGGATGCATTGGCGGACCGACCATTCAGGCTGCAGCCGTGTGCGCAACAAGACCGGGACCGAAAATGGTCCGAGTACGTTTTCCGTTTCTTCGGTGCGGCTGGCGAGTGGCGTACTGAAAGTGATGTCGGTCTCACGCGAATAGCGGAAGAGGAGAGCCAGAAAGATTGCGCCGTAGATGACGAATGGTGTGGTTTCAAGCTCGCGGGCGAGCAGGCGGACCGAAGATGCCAGGCTGGCGTCAAGGGTGGCGATCTCCACTGCGCCGTTTGCCTGTGACGTGGGCTGCGAGTCCTTGTCGGCGGGCAAATCAAGCGCGGTCAATTTGCCGGACAGATTCTTTCTCCAGAACTCGGCGCGCTGATCGACAGCGGCGCTTTGCAGCCAGATCTGTTCACCAACCGAATAGTCGCCATACTGCACATGGAGCTCAGGAAGATCAGGGCGGTCACCGTGCAGCAGCGCGGTATAGATCTTCTGGAATTCCGTCTGCAGGATGCCGCTGGACCACCCATCGACCAACAGATGCGCCATGGTCATCGCGAGTATCCATTGGTTCCCGCCGAGATCTGCGACGAAGACGCGGAAGAGCGGCCCTGCCGCAAGATCGAAATGCCAATCGTTCTCGCGAAGCAGGGAGATGCGGAGCTGTTCGTCGCGCTCGGCCGGCGCCAGTGATGACAGGTCGAGACATTCGAAGCTGGGTGGCAGGGTCGGTTCATGTATGCGCTGACGAAGTTGATCGTCGACCATGACGAAGGTCGTGCGCAGGACTTCATGGCGGCGAACCAGGGTGTCTATAGCCTCAGTGACGAGATCCAGTCGCAGTTCGCCTTCGACTGCCATGCGAATGCGCAGATGGAATGTGCTTCCGCCCGGGTCGCTGTGGTCGA
>DATMOZ010000135.1:0-10349 GCA_035567995.1 Acidobacteriaceae bacterium | reverse complement strand
TGAGTACGGTTCGGCGGAAGATCCGGCGCAGTTTGTTTACATCCGCAAGTATTCTCCGTATCAGAATGTGAAGCCGGGGACGAAGTATCCGGCGATCATGTTTTTTACGGGCGACAGCGATACCCGTGTCGACCCGCTGCACGCGCGCAAGATGGCTGCGTTGATGCAGGTTTCGAATGGAGACGATCGGCCGATTCTGCTGCACTACAGCGTGAAGAGCGGACATAGCGCGGGCGTATCGATAACGCAGTTGGTGGAGGATGAAGCGGATGAGTTGTCGTTTCTTTGGAATGAGACGGGAGGGAAGTAGGCCCACCCCTACCCCCTATACAGCAAATCGGCCTCCATATTTGAATAATAAGGACTTACAACGCTCATATAAGAAAACAGGGCACTTAGGGAGACCGGCGGGTTTCTTGCCGGCGACTTCGATGTGCTCCTGTAATTATTGTAGTGAAATGATGTGCTCAAAGCCGCAATTTGCGGTGTTGACTTAAGTGCTTGAGATAGTTACGACTGGCGCGGTTAGTTCAAGTTCTATGCGTAAATTTTTTTCGGGCAATGACGAGTGCGAGAAACAGGTCCTTCGTCGGCCTACGCCATCGCTTCGCGACGGGGCCCCAACGCGCCTCCTCAGGATGACAAGCCTTTCTTCTATTTGAACCTCGGCAGTATGCGCTGGAGTTCTGAAAGCCACTTCTCAGGATGACAAGCTTTTCTTTCGCCTCGAGCTGCTGCCGATTTAGTTCGTCGCTGCGGCGGTCATGGTGTTTGGCGCTGTGCCGAGGTATTTGCCGTACCAGGCGGTCCAGCGGATGTAGCGGTCGCGGATGAAGCTTGGGCGCGTGAATCCGTGGAACTGGCCTGGGTAGATGATGAGCTGGGTTGGAGTGCCGATACTTTTTAGTGCCTGAAACATCTGCTCTGTGCCGATGATGGGGACGTTGAAGTCGGCTTCGCCGCCCATGAAGAGCGTCGGGGTCTTGATGCGGTCGGCGTGGAAGAACGGATATGAGACTTTAATCCAGCCCTCCTGGTTCTTCCACGGTGGGCCGATTTCGTCGTCGTACTGCTGGGTGTACTGGTCGACGCCGTACATGGAGATCTGGTTGGCGCTGGATGCTCCGCTGATTGCGGCTTTGAAGCGCGTGTCGGTTGCGATGGTGTAGTCGGTCAGGATGCCGCCGTAGCTCCAGCCACCGATGCCCAGGCGGTTGGGGTCGGCGATGCCTTGCTTGATGACCTGGTCGACCGCGCCGATGAGGTCAACGACTTCCTTGTCGCCCCAGTCCGCGAAGATGGCTTCCTGATACTTGGTGCCGCGTCCATTGCTGCCGCGATAGTTGACGTTGAGCACGGCGTAGCCTTGCCCGGCGAAATACTGGCGGTCAAACGTGAATGCGTGCTCGTCCTCTCCGTTGGGGCCTCCGTGAATGCGGAGCAGCAGGGGAGCCTTCGTTCCGGCTGCCGCGTTGAGGGGGCGTGTCAGCAGGCTGTGCACTTCGGTGCCGTCGGCGCTGTGGGAGGTGATGTCTTCAGCCGGTTGCAGCGCAAGCTGCGCGATGAGGGCGTCGTTGTAGCTGGTGAGCTTGCGGAGTTTGTCACCATCAATCGCATAGAGATCGGGCATGGCGGTGTCGTTGGTGTAGAGAACCACGGCATGACCCGCTGCGGAAGCGTGGTTCGTCACAGAGCCGGATTGCGCGATGATGCGCTTCGCGCTGCCGGCGGTGACAGGCACTTCGGCGAGGTACCGGTTGCGGTCATCGACCAGAGTGACGTAGATGGTGTGACCGTCGGCGGAGAACAGCGGCTCGCCAACGGGGCGGTCAAGCGACGCAGTCAGTACGCGCGGCACGGAGCCGTCGATGCCGACGACGGCGAGCTTTTCCTGGGAATATGCGGTGTACTTCGGCAGGACGCCTTCAAGGTAGGCGATCTGTTTGCTGTCGGGGCTCCATGAGAGCGGGCCGGAGTCGGGGCCGGTGAATGTCGTCAGCTTGCGCGCCGCGGAGCCGGGTTTCGCGTCGATCACGAAGATGTCGGTGTTCAGCGTGCGGTCGGGATCAGCGTCGACGGATGAGACGAAAGCGACGTGCTGGCCGTCGGGTGAGACTTCAGCGGCCTCTTCATCGTGGGCGGAGTCCGTGGTGAGCTTGTCGAGTTTCTTGGTGCCGATGTCGTACAGGTAGAGAAGCTTGTGCTTGTCGTTCAGGTAGCCGTCGATGTCCTGCTTGTAGTGGTAGCGGTCGATGACGATGGGCTTAGGTTTCTTGTCTTTGTCGTCGGGCTTTTTGTCTTTTTCCTTGTCCTTTTCGGCGGCGACCTCCTCGTCAGGCTTCTCGGTTAGTGTGAGGAGAAGGTGATTAGAATCTGGCGCCCAGCGATAATCATCAATGTTTTGCTTTAACTCTGTAATCTGGTGCGCTTCGCCGCCGCGGCGATCGATGAGCCAGATCTGGCTGCCTTTCTCTTTATCGGCGCGCGACGAGGTGAAGGCGAGATATTTTCCATCGGGGCTGAAGCGCGGCGAGCCGGCAGATTCCGGGCCGTAGGTGACCTGGACGGTTTGCGTGCCGTCCCACGAGGTCATGAAGATTTCGGTGAAGGTTTTGTCTTCTTTGGCGTCGATGCGCGAGACGGTGTAGGCGAGCCACCGGCCGTCGGCAGACATGCGCGGCGCTCCGACGTTGCGGATCTGCGCGAGGTCGTCGAGGGTGATGGCGCGCTTTGTGGTTTGTGCGAGGAGAGGTGTGGTGCAGAGAAGAGCGAAGGCGAGGAGGCGCTTGCTGGGCATGCGGGAGATTGTAAATGGGCACTTAGTGGTGTCGCACTCCGGGAGACTTTCAGTCCCACCCTTCGCGATGCGAAGGATGGGGCACCCGGCTGGAGTGGCGGAAAAGCAGGTCCTTCGTCGCGCTTACCCCGTCGCTTCGCGACGGGGCCCCAAAGCGCGCTCCTCAGGATGACAATGTTTTTTGTGCGAATCGCTTAGTAGGCGGCTTCGCCGGTGATTGCCTGGCCGATGATGAGGGTGTGGATGTTGTCGGTGCCTTCGTAGGTCTTCACGGATTCGAGGTTCATCATGTGGCGCATGATCGGGTAGTCGTCGGTGATGCCGTTGCCGCCGAGGATGTCGCGGGCGATGCGGGCGCACTCGAGGGCCATCCAGACGTTGTTTTTCTTGGCCATGGAGATGTGTTCGTGGCCGACGGTGCCTGCGTCTTTGAGGCGGCCGACCTGGAGCGAGAGGAGTTGTGCCTTGGTGATTTCGCTGATCATCCAGACTAGTTTTTCCTGGATGAGCTGGTGTGAAGCGATGGGCTGATCGCGGAATTGCTTGCGCATGAGCGAGTACTGGAGCGCGGTGTCGTAACAGGACATGGCGGCGCCGATTGCCCCCCAGCCGATGCCGTAGCGTGCCTGGTTCAGGCACTGGAGCGGTGAACCGAGGCCATTTGATTTCGCCAGCAGATTTTCGGCTGGGATGCGGACGTCGGACATGGAGAGCCCTGAAGTGACGGAAGCCCGCAGCGACCACTTGCCGTGGACGTCGTAGGCCTTGAAGCCCGGTCGGTCGGTTTCGACGAGGAAGCCGCGGATGCGGCCGTCGTCGTCGCCGTCGGGATTGTCGACTTTGGCCCAGATGACGGCGACGTCGGCGATGGAGCCGGAGGTGATCCACATCTTCTCGCCGTTGAGTACGTAGCTGTCGCCGTCTTTACGGGCGCGAGTGCGCATGCCGGCGGGATTTGAGCCGAAGTCGGGTTCGGTGAGGCCGAAGCAGCCGATTTTTTCGCCGCGCGCCATCTGGGGCAGCCAGAAATCTTTTTGCGCGTCGGAGCCGAAGGTATAGATGGGATACATGACAAGGGCGGACTGGACGCTGACGAAGCTGCGCACGCCGGAGTCGCCGCGTTCGAGTTCCTGCGTCATGAGGCCGTACTCGACGTTGGACATGCCGGCGCAGCCGTAGCCTTCGAGATTGGCGCCGAAGAAACCCATTTCGGCCATGGGTTTGACGAGTTCGCGAGGAAAGCGGCCGTCGCGGTTGCACTGCTCGATGATGGGGACGAGATTGTCTTCGATGAAGCGGCGGGCTTCGTCGCGAACCAGGCGCTCATCGCCGGAGAGGAGCGTGTCGAACTGGATGAAGTCAACGCCTTTGTATGGGAAGGCCATGCTGAAAGGAACTCCTTATGATCGGGAACCTTTCAGGCTAGCAGAGCGCGGGTACGGTGGGCGAGTCGGGCTTCGATGCGATGGCTGTGGCTAGGAGAGGTAGTCGCGGATAAAGGGGTCATTCGACAGGATGAACTCCAGGGTCGTGCCTTCGAAGACGATGTGGCCCTCGTTCAGCATTATGAAGCGGGTGTTCTGGTCGAGTTCGCCATCGGGCAGCGGTTCCATCGCCTTGGTCTGCTCGTTGTAGCGGTGGGAGACGAGAGTGAAGGCGTCCTGGAGTCGATGCGTTATGAGTAGCGCGGTGTTGTGGCTGACGTCTCGCTGCTTGATGATCAGTTCGACGATGGTAGTTGACGTGATTGGGTCGAGGCCGGCCGTGGGGGAGTCGTAAAGCAGCAGGTCGGGACCGGAAATGATTGCGCGGGCGATGGAAACGCGACGGCGCATGCCGCCGGAGAGCTCGGAGGGGAACATGTCGATCTTGTCTTCGAGTTCGACGAAGCGGAGTGCTTCGCGGACGCGGCGGTCGACTTCCTCGTCGGGCAGATGCTCTTCGATGAGGCGGTATGCGACGTTGTCGCGTACAGTGAGCGAGTCAAAGAGCGCGCTTTCCTGAAAGACCATGCCGATGTGCGCGCGGGCGGAGTAGAGTTCCTCCTCTTTGAGATGGCTGATCTCGCGACCGAAGACGGTGATGTTGCCGCTGTCCGGCTGAAGAAGTCCGTCGCAGAGCTTCATCAAAACTGACTTGCCGCCGCCGGCAGGGCCGAGGATGATGAGGGTTTCTCCGCGAGAGACGGTGAACGAAATATCTTCGAGAACCTTTTTGCCTTCGAAGCCGATGGAGACGTGATCGAAGGTGATTACGGGCGCGTTTGGGTCGGGCTGGGGCGCCGCTTCGTCGATGGTGGGCGCTGTCGGCGTGGTTATGCTCATGGCGTGTCAGCGACCGAAGATGCCGATCATGAAGCGGCTGATGACGAAGTCGATGGCGATGATCAAAACCGAAGCGACGACGACGGCTTGTGTGGTGGAGCGGCCGACGCCCTGCGTTCCGCCGCGCGTAGTCATGCCGAAATAGCAGCCGACAGTCGCGATGATGGTGCCAAAGAAAAGCGGCTTTACCAGGCCCTGCAGCACATCTGGGAAGCGCAACACCTGATAGGCGGTGTGGAAGTATTGGGACCCATCCTGACCGAGCATGAAGACGGCGACAAATGCGCCGCCTGCGATTCCGATACCGTCGGAGATGATGGTCAGGAAGAACGACATAATAATCGTGGCGTAGAGGCGCGGGGTGACGAGTTTCTTAGTCGGGTCGGTGCCGAGGGCGCGCATCGCGTCGATCTGCTCCGTCACCTGCATGGAACCGAGTTCGCTGGCCATGCCCGATGCGTTCCGGCCGGAGACCATGAGGCTGGTAAGAACGGGGCCGAGTTCCTTGATCATCGACAAGCTGACGAGTTGGCCGGTGATGCCGGTCGCGCCGAACTGAGACAGCGCTGATGCAGACTGTAGCGCGAGCACGCCGCCGGTGAAGAATCCGGTGAGGATGACGATTGGCAGGGAACCGAAGCCAATCAGGTCGGCCTGGATAAGAATGTCGGATACGTACAGCGGTCTGCGGAAGAGGTTGGTGGCCGAGCGGAGCGACAGGATTGCGAAATCCTGCACAGCCAGCACATTTTTCTTCACGAATTGGTCGATGGTGTTGAAAGGCATGCGCTGTCAGTTCGATGCAGCAACTAGTGAAACTGTAACAAACATCGCCGAGGAGTCTGGGAAAAGCGGCTTGTGATCCTGCAGGGGAACGTGGTTGAAACTGGCGTGATCCCTCACTATGTTTGGGATCACAGACGGATCAGCCTTATTCTTTGACGCGCTTGCGCAACTCGACATTGAGGCGCTTGATTTTCTGGTTCAGTGTGGAGAGCGGGATGCGGAAACGCTCTGCTGCTTCGGTCTGATTCCAATTGCAACGCTCGAGCATTTCGCCAATGATGCGCCGTTCGATCGACTCGATGGTTTCAAAGAGTGAGGTGTTGGGCTGATGCTCCATCATGCCAATGGAGAATCCTTTGCCGGTGAGTTGCGGCGGCAACAGGTTTGCCGGAATCACTGGCGCGGAAGACAGCACAACGCCGCGCTCGATCACATTTTCGAGTTCGCGAACATTGCCCGGCCAGTCGTAATCGAGCAGGATGCGCATCGCGTCCGGGGCGAGCCGGCGGTCGGACATGTGATTTTCTGTGGCGTAGCGCTTGAGGAAGTGCTGTACCAGCAGAGGAATGTCTTCGCGGCGGCTGCGCAAGGCAGGGAGTTCGACGGTGATGACGTTGAGGCGGTAGTAGAGGTCTTCGCGGAACTTGCCTTCGCGGATCGCCGCCTGCAGATCGACATTGGTGGCAGCGATGACGCGCACATCGACTTGCAGCTCCTGAATGCCGCCAACCTGCATGAAGCGGCGGTCCTGCAACACGCGAAGAATTTTGGCTTGCGTGTCGAGGCCCATGTTGCCGATTTCGTCGAGGAAAAGCGTGCCTCCGTTCGCGACTTCGAATAGGCCTTTCTTTGCAGCGATGGCTGAAGTGAATGCGCCTTTTACGTGGCCGAAAAGGTTGGACTCGAGCAGCTCGCTTGGCATCGCGCCGGTGTTGATGGGAACGAACGGCTTGTCTTTGCGCGGGGAATTGGCGTGGATGGCTTTCGCGATCAGTTCTTTGCCAGTGCCGCTTTCGCCCTGAATGAGGATGGTCGAGCGGCTGGGCGCGACCTGGGCGATGAGGTCGAATATCGCCAGCATCGATTCGCTTTTACCGATGATGTTCTCGAAGTTATAGCGCTGCTTGAGGGCGCGCTTCAGCTGGACGTTCTCTTCTTCGGCCTGAGAACGCGCTATCGCCGCGCGGATGTCAGCGAGCAGCTTTTCGTTGTCCCATGGCTTCTGGACGAAGTTGTGCGCGCCGGCGCGAATGGCGTCGACCACGTTGTTTACGGTGCCAAAGGCGGTGAGCATGATGACCGGCAGCTGCGGCACGCGCTGGTGAATCTGCGGCAGCAGTTCTATTCCGTTCTGGCCGGGCAAAGCGAGATCGAGCAATACAAGGTCGTAAGTGCGCTGGTCGAGCAGCGCCAGGCCCTGTTCGCCGTCCGGTGCAGTCTCGACGGAAAAGCCCTCGAGTTGCAGCAGAGTCTCAAGAGACTCCCGGATGGCGGCCTCATCATCGATGATGAGTACGCGCGTGCCGGCGCCTATCGCTGCGCCATCGGAAGAAGCGGGTGTTTCGAGGAACGCTTCAGGCATGCGCTGGCCTTCTCAACATGGGGAACTCAAGGTGGAATGTGGTTCCACGTCCGACCTTGCTGTTGACCTGGATCTTGCCGGCGTGTTCCTGAATGATGCCATACGAAACAGCGAGGCCGAGTCCGGTGCCGCGACGCTGGCCTGCGAGAGGAGCGGACTTGGTGGTGAAGAACGGGTCATAGATGCGGCGCATGTTTTCAGGAGAGATGCCTGAACCAGTATCGCCGATGCTGACGGTGACGGCACCGTTGGACGCCGTCGCGATGCGGAGCGTGCCGCCCTCTGTCATCGCATCTTTCGCGTTCAAGAACAGATTGAGGAATACCTGCTGAAGTTTGCCTTGATTGCCTTGTATCGCGGGCAAGTCTTCGTCGAGATCAAGATCGATCTCGATGCGCGCGGTCTTGAACTGGTGCTCCAGCAGCGTGAGGGTGTCGTGAACGACCGTATTGAGATCAACGGCGTTGAACTCAGAGCCGCTGGTGCGCGAGAAGTTCAGGAGGCCGTTCACAATTTCTGATGCGCGGAATGTCTGCTGGGTGATCTTGTCGAGCAGAGGGCTGAGCCGGTCGGTTTCGGCGCTGTTTCCGTGGCGCTGTTCGCTCATGGTGCGCAGTTGCTTCGCGAGCATCTGCGTGTACGAGGAGATAACGGCGAGGGGTGTGTTTACCTCGTGCGCGACGCCAGCAGCAAGCAATCCAATGGAGGAGAGTTTCTCAGCCTGCGTGAGTTGTGTTTCAAGCTCGATGCGGTTCGTGATGTCGTCGACCAGGATGATGCGCCCGACCGTGGTGAAGTCGCGGGCGATGAGGGGAGCGATGGCGATGTTCGCTGTGCGCATTTCTCCGGTCGGGGTAGTGAGCCGGAACTTGTAAAGGTTGTGGACGCCGGGATCGTTCTTGACACGCTCATATTCAGCGATGAAATCCGGGGGGAAGAGATCGGCAATCGAACGGCTGACGACTTCGGCGCGCGACTTCGAGTACATCACTTCCATCTGGGCGTTCCAGCTCTCGATGCGGTCTTCAAGATCGAGGGCAAAGATGCCGATGTTGATGGATTCGACGATGTTCTCGTTGAACTCTTTCAGCCGCTCGTACTCGACGATCTTGCGATCGAGGCGTGCGTAGAGGGTTGCGTTCTGAATCGCGATGCCGATGTAACTGGCCAGCGACTCGAGGAGTTCCACGTCTTCGCTCGACAGGAAATCTCCGCCAACCGTGCGGCCCAGACCAATGACGGCGATCAAGCGCTGATCGTTGTGAGCCTGCGCCTGCTCAACGACGCGACAGGGCAGGTAATAGTTCAGGTCGAGCTGTGCTGCGGCTTGCCGCTGCGAGTCTGGCAGGTGCAGGGCATGCTGCGCGCTCTCGAGGAAAATATGGGACGCGTGCTTGTTGGTGTTGAACTCGTTCAGGAAGCCGAGGTCGAGGGTGCGGGTGCCGAGCATTACGTTCAACGGCAGACCGTGGGACGTCGCAAGTTTGAATCTACGGCCTGATTCGTCGGCGAGGAAGACGGCGACTCGCGACACGAGCAGAGTGCGCGGCAGACGGTCAACGACAGAAGAGAGCAGCGTGTCCAGGTCAGTCTGTGTGGAGAGTCCGCGGCCGAACTGAATCAGCGTCGTGCGGTAGTCATACCGCTTGCGATCGAATAGGCGGTCGACGCGGTCTTGAATTGCGCGCTTTAGAGGATCGAAGAGAAGCGATGTACCGACGATGGCCGCGAGCAAGCCCCAGATGCCGAAGTTGGGCAGCCGCGTGCGAACCAGTTCCGCAGTGACGGCAACGACAGAGAAGTAAATCCCGACCAGCGCGCCGGTTGCGACCGTGTACGTCACTCCGCGCTTGAAGATCAGGTCCACGTCCATCAAGCGATAGCGCACGATGGCGTAGCTGAATGTGAGCGGCAGGAATATGAGCGACAGTGCGGAAAGACGCGTCAACAGCCCGTTCGTATTCGCGTCAGAGAGATATGGAATGACATAAAGCGCCGTGAATGGCGTGATGGCGAGGAAGGTGCCGCGTGTCAGCCACTTCAACTGCTGGCGCAGCAGCGGCGCATCGGCGCGACGATAGCTGATGGAGAAGATTACCGCCGCCATCACGTAGTAAGCCGCCATGTATCCGAGATCAATCTGGTTGAGCCGATGGTTCAGCACTTCAGTTGGCGACCAGAGCTTGATGGCTGCGACGTGCACGCCGAGCAGCAACAGGCCGGGAACATAAGTCAGCAGAACGAGCGTGCGCTGGAGACCCTTCTGAATGCGCTCGCGCGGGAAGGTCAGCGCGAAATGCAGAAAGAGAGCCGGCTGCAACGCGTTCGCGGTGATGCTGCCCCAGTAGATGATCCAGTCAAAAAGATTCAGCTTGCCGGTGTAGTGGAACGAGTAATAAACAAACGAGGCCAGGCAGAAGATATAGAAATGCAGCGACTTCGGAGCGGTCCAGCGGCGCAGCAGGACATAGAGACCGATGAGCAGGTAGACAAGCGCGATGAAGCGCAGGCCGATATTGATGCTGCGATCCGCGGGCTCAAGAATGACCGAGACGTCGAGGTGGACGTTGGAGCGCTGGGGCGTTGACCTCGAAATGGTGTAGGTTGCCCGGCCGTAGCTGCCGACGCGGTAGAGTTCGCGTTCGAGACGGCTGATGCGCGTTGTTGGGTGCTCGTTGACTGAAAGCAGGATGTCGCCGGTCTTGATGCCGGCGCGCTCTGCCGGAGAGCCAGGCAGGACACGCTGCGCAGCCAGGCCGCCAGTGCTCTCGCTCCACCACGCTCCGTCGGTGACGGCCGCGAAGGCTTGTTCCTTCTGGAAGTTAATGCCAGCCAGAACGCAGGCTGCCACTGTGGTGAG
>DATMOZ010000134.1:0-2042 GCA_035567995.1 Acidobacteriaceae bacterium | reverse complement strand
AGCCGGCGCCCGCTTATTATGCCGGTCATTCTGGAGTTGTAGGTGTCCTCTATCGCTGAACACGCGCTCGTTTCGCTGGACACGATTCGTGAGGCGCAGCACAGATTGCGCGGAGTCACGCTGCGCACGCCTCTCGTTCGTATTGAGACGGAGGCGCTTGCTGCGCCGCTCTTTCTAAAAGCGGAGTCGTTGCAACCGATCGGCAGTTTTAAGCTGCGGGGTGCGTATAACAAGATTTCGCAGCTCAGTCGCGAGCAGCTGGATCGTGGAGTAATAGCCTACTCGAGCGGCAATCACGCCCAAGGCGTTGCATACTCCGCGCGCGCTCTGGGTGCTCGCGCCACTATCACCATGCCTTCGAACACGCCGCCGGTGAAGCAGGCAGCAACGCGCGCGCTGGGTGCCGAGGTCGTCATCACCAAACCGGGCAGCATTGACCGCCGTGTCGTTGCGGAGCGGCTCGCCGGCGAACATGGCTACACCATCATTCCGCCGTACGACGATGCACAGATCATCGCCGGTCAGGGGACGTGCGGACTTGAAATCCTCGAAGACATGTCCGACGTCGATCTGGTGCTGGTTCCGGTCAGCGGAGGCGGTCTGATCTCTGGTGTCGCAGCGGCCATCAAACATCAGCGGCCAGAGGTACGGGTCATCGGCGTGGAGCCCGAGTTGGCCGCCGACGCGGCAGCAAGTTTTCACGCCGGGCACATCGTCAGCTACACCGGCGAAGAAACATCCCGCACGATCGCCGACGGACTGCGTACGCAGCAGGTAGGCGATCTGAACTGGCAACACATCCGCACTTTCGTCGACGACATCATCACGGTCACTGAAGCAGACATTCGCGCGACGGTACGCGCAATTCTTTTGAGCGGACGGTTGGTGGCCGAACCCAGCGGCGCCGTTGCACCGGCCGCCGCGCTTTTCTACGGCCAACGGCTTCCCGCACACAGCAAAGCTGTCGCGATTGTCAGTGGCGGAAACATCGAGCCGTCAATGCTGCGTGAAATCATGGGTGCAATCTGAGCGCGTTCATGACAGCCGGCGTCCGAATCCGTCTTTTATCCATGAATCGAATCTGTCTCCTCATTGCGACAATGTTGATAGTGGTCACAAGCTGCCTCGCCAGTGAAAAGCCCCGCCCTTCAACGCAGCACGCCACAGTCGTATATGAGGCCATTGTTTATCTCGCGGCCGATTCAAGTTCGGGCCGCGTTGCAACGGTTACTCCCGGTCATGAAGTCGCACTACTCGAGCACAATGGACCCTGGGTGCGTGCCTTTGCCAACATCGACGGTCAAGAGGTCGCCGGCGATGAGCCGGAGTTCGGCACGGCTGAGAACGTCACGCCGGTTTCTGGCTGGATGCTCGACAAGGGTGTGGTCAGTTCGCAGACGCCCAACGGCGACGTGATTCTCTTTGGCGCTGCGGCAGACGCTGAGACCGATGCCACCTCGCCGCATCCAGGCAAGCGTTCGGCAAACGATGCGCGCCTGCTGTACCGTCGCGTCCCACAATACTTTCCTCAGTCGCCACTGGCCGCCGAGGCTGCATGGCGCTCTGCCGATATTCGCTGGCAGATGGAGAAAGTAGACGCAATGTCGCGCCCTTCTGCCCACGAGCGCGAAGCGTATCTGCGCGAGCAGCTGAACGAAGACGAGATGAAGAAAATCATCCGCCACTACCCCAACTCGAAATGGGCGGACTACGCGGCGTATGCGATGCTCGACAACAAAGTGTGCGGCGACTGGCAGGGGCTGGAGAAATGCCCGGAAAAAGAATCCTCGTTGTATGAAAAATTCGCCGAACAGCACCCCGGCGGACCGCGCACCGCGCAGGCACTCTATGAGGCTGCGTATCGCCAGGCCGTGCTGGTAGACATGTACACCGCCGACGACGAAAAAAATAAAGCAGCAGGCGCAGAGTCAAAAGCGGTCGCGCTGGCACAAAAGATCAGCAGTACATTCCCAGGTTCCGACTACGCTCCGCGCGCCGCCGCTCTGGTATACAAGCTGCAGCAACACGTGGCAGTGTACGGA
>DATMOZ010000133.1:0-6526 GCA_035567995.1 Acidobacteriaceae bacterium | reverse complement strand
CGCATTTGGTAATTGGGTGACTGCCGACAAGTCCGTGGTGGATATGTATCAGTGCGGTGAGCACATTTGCGGCAAACTGGTGAAATTTACGGCACCTGTCACTGTCACGACTGATAACAGGAATCCCAAGCCCGAGTTGCGACAGAGACCTCTGTGCGGCTTGATGATTGCCGAGGGCTTCCGGATGACAGACGCTACGCACATTACAGAAGGGCATGTCTACGACCCTGAGTCGGGCAAGACCTACAGTGGTGTGATCACGGTCGAGGGCAATGCGCTGAAGCTGAGAGGGTATGTCGGGATTCCTTTGTTTGGGCGCACTGAAGTGTGGCATCGCGCAAAGGAACCTGTGGCGGAGTGCGGGAAGTAGTCCCGCTATGGTTTTTGTGCATCCACGGTTTCCTGCACCTGCCCGTATTCAAAAAGTGTGACGAGCAATACCCCACCGCAGATGTTTCCAGTTGCCGCAAAAAAGAGCCACCGCGGATATGCGAAAACTGGCGCCTGTCCGGTCAAGACAGCCGAGATCACTTCGCCGCTGGTTGCGATGCAGTGGGCGAAGCCTCCGGCGCCGACAAGGAACGTGAGCAGATAGATGAGCATTACGGAGCCGCTGACGGAGTGGCTGCCGCTGACAAGCCATGCGACAAGCGCGATAATCCAGCCGCCAAATACGCCGCTCCAGAAGATGTGACCGGCAGCGTACGCCGCAGCCCTGACGCCCAGATGCGCGAGTGAGGCGACATTGGCGGCGTCGAGCGCGCCGGTTTTTGAGGCGATGAGGGCGAAGAGAAATGCTCCGCAGACATTGGCGGCGAAGACGATGCTCCAGAGGCGGAGCGTGGCGCCGACGTGGCGACGTTCGCTTAAGACGAGCGCAACTGGGTACAGAGTGTTCTCGGTAAAGAGCTGCGCGCGTCCGACGATGACGGCTATGAAGCCGAGTGGATAAACCAGGTTGGAGAGGAACGTCGCCACCAGAGAATCACCGAGATGTGTGAGCGCGATTGCGCTGCCGAGCGCGGTGAGACCCATCGTCATGCCGCCGGCGAGGCCGGAAACCGCGAGTTCGGAGGCGCTGCGGTGTAGTTCCTGACGGGCGTTGCGCGAGACCTGTTCGAAGATCTGGTGGGCGCTGGGGCGCTCGAGATCGATTTGGACGCTTGGATCTTGCGCGGGTTGGCGTCTTTTTGACCAGGGCATGGTCGATTGAGATGCTCATTGAATCCAGCGCGAGGGTTTTCTTTGCCGAAATTGCAGTCTGAGCGAAGAAACTCTCGTCTATACGGGTGAATGCAACAGGGCGCTACAGTGACAGCGACTATCACGGAAGATCTGGGCGTGGCGCTCCCTGCCGAACGCAGTGAGGCCACGCTGGACGATCTTGAGACGGTCGTGCGGTTGCATCGCGGACGGATCTTCCGGTTTCTGATGCTGTCGTTGCGTGACACTGATGCGGCGGAGACGTTGACGCAAGACTGCTTCTTAAAGGTATACGCGGCGCGACACAGCTTCCGGGGGGAGTGCAGCCTGGAGACGTGGCTGATGCGTGTCGCGATTAATGTGGCGCGCGATCATGCGCGAAATCGAAAGCTGCAGTTCTGGCGGCGGGCAAATGCTTCCAGCATCGACATCTGTGACGTCACTGATCAGATTGCGAACGGCGAGGGTACGGCAGAAGACGCGCTGATTCTGAAAGAGCAGATCGGGCTGGTGTGGAAGGCTGCGGAGCAACTGCCCTTGCGTCAGCGGGAAGTTTTTCTGTTGCGCTTTCTTGAGGACAAGAGCGTGGAAGAAATCGCCACGATCACGGGAACAGCAGAGAAGACTGTGAAAAGCCATCTGTACCGCGCGTTGAGCTGCATACGAGCCGGCTGTACACGAGCTCAGTTGGGAGAAACGAAATGACACTGCATCTTTCGACGGACGAACTATTTGAGTGCCTGGCCGTAGGCGCGACGGAAGGGCAGAAGGCGCACCTGGCAGCGTGCGAACGGTGCGCGACTGAGTTGCAACGCAACGAGAAAATTACTCAGGCAGCGCGGTCTGCGGTTGCGGAGTGGACTGAATCGCTGCAGGGCTCAGACGCTGCGTTTCTGAAGCAGATGAGTGACCGGGAGCGCCGGCGCGGACAGCTTCGTTTTGCGCAATTGAGTGCCGTGGTCTTGCTGTTGCTGGTGGTACCCGCTGCTGTGGTGCAGCGACGGCATTCAGAGCAGCAGAAACGCCAGGCAGATGATGTGTTGTTGCGGCAAGTAGATCAGGAGATTTCAAAGACGGAGCCGACTGCCATGCAGCCGTTGACACGGTTGGTGACGTGGCAGAACGACAGTGGGCTGGCGACAGGAAGTAAACAGCAGGAACACACGACTGGAGAGGGCACAAAATGAAAATCGCGAAATATGCACTTATGACGCTGATGCTGATGACAGCGGGTGGCGTGACAATGCTGGCGCAGGACGCCACGCCTCCGCCTGCTGCCGGGCCGGGTTCAATGTCGGACATGCACCAGAAGCACATGGGAGAAATGATGCATGGTGGAGGGCCGCATGGACGCTGGTGGAACGATCCGAAAATGGTCTCGGAACTGGGCCTGAGTCAGGACCAGCAGACGAAGCTGGACAACATCATGCAGCAGAACCGGCTGAAGCTGATCGACCTGAACGCCTCGCTGCAGAAGGAAGAGGCAATACTGGAACCACTGGTGTCTGCGGATTCTCCGGATGAGACCAAGATCACGAGCCAGATCGATCGCGTTGCGCAGGCGCGGGCGGAGCTGGAGAAATCGCACGCGAGAATGCTGCTGGAAATGCGGCGCGTGCTGACTCCGGACCAGTGGAGCAAATTGAAAGCGATGCACGGCGGGAATATGAGTATGGGAATGCACGGGATGGGAGGAATGCACGACAGGGCTCCGGCACCGCCGTCTCCTCCGCCTCCGCCGCAGTAAGCTATTGAAGTGCGTGAAATAAAAAAGGCTCAACCCGATGGGTTGAGCCTTTTTGTCTGCTGGCGCGAATCTACTGGCGCGCGGTGGGTTGTGTGGGTGGTGGTGGCTGCACGCCGACGAGCACGTCTGGAGTTTCTTCGCGCATTTCTGGAAGCGGGCCTTCGAGCGCGATCTTCAGCACTTCGTCCATGGATCCGACGAAGTGCAGCTTCATCGCGGACTTCAGATTCGCGGGGAGGTCGGCCATGTCCTTCTGGTTTTCAAGGGGCATGATGGCCTCGAAGATGCCAGCGCGATGTGCCGCGAGCAGTTTCTCTTTCAGGCCGCCGATGGGGAGAACCTTGCCGCGAAGTGTCACCTCACCGGTCATTGCGATGTCGCGGCGCACGGGAATGCGGGTGAGCGCGGATGCGAGCGCGGTGGCGATGGTGATGCCGGCTGAGGGGCCGTCCTTTGGAATCGCGCCTTCGGGGACGTGCACGTGGATGTCTACGTTGCGATAGAAATCCTTGGGCAGGCCGAGGTGAGCTGCGCGGCTGCGGATGTAAGAGAGGGCAGCTTGTGCGGACTCCTGCATGACGTCGCCGAGCTGGCCGGTGAGGGTGAGTTTACCTTTGCCGTCGAGGATCTGAACTTCGGTGGAGAGGATGCTGCCACCCATCTCAGTCCACGCAAGCCCGGTGACGAGGCCGACTTCTGATTTCTCGTGCTGCTGCGAATCGCGGAATTTTGCGACGCCGAGGAACTCGGCGATGTTCGCGAGGGAGATTTCTTCTTTGTGCTTGATGCCATTCTTGACGACGCGGCGCGCTACCTTGCGGCAGACATTGCCGATTTCACGTTCGAGGTTGCGGACACCGGCTTCGCGCGTGTAGGCGCGGATGATTTCGGTGAGCGCTTCATCGGTGAACGTGATCTGCTTGTCGGACAGGCCTGTCGCGTCACGCTGCTTCTTGACGAGATACTGCTTCGCGATTTCAAGCTTCTCGGCTTCCGTGTAGCCGTGCAGGCGCAGAATTTCCATGCGGTCCTGCAGCGGGCCCGGGATAGTGTGGAGGACGTTCGCGGTCGCGACGAAGAGGACCTGCGACAGATCGTATTCGACGTCTAGATAGTGGTCCTGGAACGTGGTGTTCTGCTCGGGGTCGAGGACTTCGAGCAGCGCAGAGGCCGGATCGCCACGGAAGTCCGACGCCATCTTGTCGACTTCGTCGAGCAGGAAGACGGGGTTCTTGGTGCCGGCCTTTTTCATCGACTGGATAATCTGGCCGGGCAGCGCGCCGATATAGGTGCGGCGGTGGCCGCGGATTTCTGCTTCGTCGCGTACGCCGCCGAGCGACATGCGAACGAATTTGCGTCCCGTGGCCTTGGCGATGGACATGCCGAGCGAGGTCTTGCCGACTCCTGGGGGTCCGGCGAAGCAGAGGATCGAGCCTTTTGGATTCTTGACGAGCTGGCGGACAGCGAGGAACTCAAGGATGCGGTCTTTGATCTTCTCGAGGCCGTAGTGATCTGAGTTGAGGATTTTTTCCGCGTGCTCGATGGAACGGATTTCTTTCGACTTCTTTTTCCACGGCACGGCGAGCAGCCAGTCGAGGTAGTTGCGCGAGACGGTCGACTCTGCCGACATGGGCGGCATGGCCTCGAGCTTCTTGAGTTCCTGCATCGATTTTTCAAAGACATCCTTGGGCATGCCGGACTGTTCGATTTTTTTCTTCAGTTCGTCGAACTCGCTCTTTTCGCCGCGGCCCAGTTCTTTCTGGATGGCCTTGATTTTTTCGTTGAGGTAATACTCTTTTTGCGCACGTTCCATCTGGCGCTTCACGCGCGACTGAATGGAACGGTCCATGTTGAGTTTTTCGATTTCTACGTCGAGCACTCCCGCGACGCGCGCGAGGCGGTCGGCGGTGTCGAAGACGTCGAGGAGTTGCTGCTTCTCTTCGATGGAGATCTGCAGGTTGGCGGAGATGGTGTCGGCCAGTTTTGCCGGCTCGTCGGTGCGGACCGCGGTGACCATCGTTTCGTAGTTCAGCGATTGCTGGAGCTTGACGTACTGCTCAAAGAGCGACGTGACGCGCTGCATGAGCTGCTCGATGGGCTTCGTGACTTCGAGTTCGGAGGTGTGCGTGGTGACGGTGGCGACGAAGAAACCGTCAGCGTCAGAGATGCTGATGGCGCGGGCGCGCTCGACTCCTTCAACAAGAACTTTAATGTTGCCGTCGGGCATCTTCACGCTTTGCACGATGTTGCCGATGGTGCCGACGGTGAAGATGTCTTCGGCGGTGGGCTCGTCGATGCCGGCGTCGTGCTGGGTGGCGAGAAAAATCTTGCGATCGCCGGTGAGCGCTTCTTCGAGAGCGCGGACGCTGGATTCTCGACCGACGACGAACGGGGTCATCATGTAGGGGAAAATGACCATGTCTCGGATCGGCATCATGGGCAGTTTTCTCTGTTCTTGATTTTCGCGGGCTTGAGTCACGCGTAGACCTCCGTGGTATCTGCTGACAAGTGGGGATTACTTGAATCGATTGTAAATGGATGTTCACGAGCGGCGATGTGATTCATCCGGCTGATTTTCACCGGGTGGATGCAAGTTTTGCAGTGGCGAGGCGGGGGTTGCGTTCCCAAACGCCAAATAATGTGACGCCAATGAACATCAGAGCCACGCAGAGGCCTATCCAAAGACCTACTACACCCAGCCCAAAGTGGAAGCAAAACAGGACGCCAAGGGGCAGTCCGAGCAGCCAGTAGACGAGGACGTTGGTCAGCATCGGGGTGCGGGTGTCGCCGATGCCGCGCAGCGCTCCTGCGGCGACGATCTGCAAGCCATCGAAGAATGCCCACGCCGCGCAGATGCGCAGTAGTGGGCGACTTGCGGCGATGACGTCTGGGTTGGGGGTAAAGATGCGGGCGCAAAAATATGGCGCAAACAGGAAGACCAGGGCGGCGATGGACATGAATCCGCAACCAAGAAGCATGGCGGCGTGGCCGGCGCGATGCGCTTGCTGCGGCTGATTGCGTCCGATGGCCTGACCGACGCGTACGGCGGCCGCAGATGAGACGCCAAGCGGAACCATGTAGGCAAAGGCGGCGCAGTTGAGCGCGATCTGATGGGCTGCGAGCGGGAGCGGGCCGAGCTTGCCGGCAAAGAATCCGGCGACTGAGAAGACGCCGATCTCGGCCAGGATTTGAGCAGCGACGGGCACCCCGAGGCGGAGGAGCTGGGCGATTCGGGTGAAGTCCGGCGGCCCGAAGCTTTGCCAGACGTGGAGCGAGTCGCGGCGTGAGTAGTAGGCAAGCGCGGTAAGCAAAACGGCGAACAGGTAGATGCGTGCCCAGAATGTGGCCCAGGCTGAGCCGGCGACTCCTAAAGGCGGGAAGCCGAGGTGGCCATAAATGAGAATCCAGTTGCCGACGAGGTTGATGATGTTGGAACTGAGCAGGCCGAACATAACCACGCCAACATGATTGAATGCTTGAAGATAGCGACGTAATGCAAAGTAAAACAGTAAGGGTAGGACAGACCAGTTCAGGGCGAAAAGATAGCGCGACGTTTCGCGGATGAGGTCGGGAGAG
>DATMOZ010000132.1:0-3129 GCA_035567995.1 Acidobacteriaceae bacterium | reverse complement strand
GGCGTCGGGGTCGATCTGACCCGAGAGAATGCCCAGCAAAGTGGATTTGCCAGAACCGTTGGGCCCGATCAGGCCGATGCGGTCGCCATCAGAGACGGTGAAAGAGATATCGCGGAACAATGGCGTCGCGCCAAAGGATTTCGCGATGGACTGTGCGTTGAGGATCGGTGGCAATCGGAGTGTCTTTCGAGTGGTGCGTCGCCGTCGTGCGCGAAGCGACAGATAGAAAACTTTGTTTCGTGCCGAGCCTAGCGCAAGGACGGCTTCGGGTGCAGCGATTGAAAGTGCGCGAGATCGACCGCTCGGTGCAACTGCAGAAACTGATTTCAGTTTTGCACGGGGATGGACGCAGTGCCCGCATAGACAGAATCGCTGTGGGGCAGGGAAAAGTCAATAACGAGTAGGGATTGTATCGACGTACTTCGGCATTTTCAGGCGAGACGGACCCTGGCTGCGCTTGCTGCAAACTTTGGAACCGTCCACCACGGAACGCGGCGCGAGAATGATATTTTTGGAGAATGCAAAGTTCACGTCGGCGCTTTTTGCAATTTGCAGGTGCGGTAGGCGCGGCTTCTCTGAGCACGACGCGCCTGGGAGCGTGGGCTGGACTTGCGGCGGTTCCACTTACCACGCGGCTGCGCGAGTTTGGCTATGGCGATGTCCATTTCGCGGAGTGTATTCAAAACACGCAGTTCGTAAATACACAAGAAGTGTTGATGAACTTGAGCGAAGATAGCCTGCTCAAGCCGTTCCGTCTGCGCGCGGGGCTTCCGGCTCCGGGCGACGATCTAGGCGGCTGGTACGACGAAGACCTCCGCTATGACCCAAAACGCGGAATTGACCATGGCTTCGCGCCGGGATCCACGTTCGGTCAATGGGTATCTGCGCTTGCGCGAGGATATGCAGCCACCGGCTCCCCAGCCACGCGAGAGAAAGTCAACCGTCTGCTTCAGGGATATGCGAAGACGATAGATGCGAAGTTCTATACACACTTTCGATTTCCCTCATACACCTATGACAAGCTAGTGCTGGGAGTAATCGATGCTCACCAGTTTTGCGCTCAAGAGGGTGCGCTCGCAATGCTGGACCGCACGACGAATGCCGCATTGCCGCATTTGCCGGAAAGGGCATTCGATCGCGGAGCTGAGCTATGTGCCAACCTGCATGAGTTATCCAATCCAACGGATGAGTCCTTTTGCTGGGACGAGCCGTACACGATGCCGGAGAACTTGTTTATCGCCTACCAACGCGGTGCGGGCCAGAAGTATCGCGAACTCGCAACGCGTTTCCTGAAAGACGACACTTACTTCAATCCGCTTTCGCAGGGGGAGAATGTCTTGCCCGGGAAACATGCGTACAGCTATATGAACGCGCTAAGCTCTGCAATGCAGGCATATCTGACACTGGCGGACAGGAAGTATCTGTTGGCGGCAAAGAACGCGTTTGAGATGATTGAGAAGACGCAGAGCTTTGCGACAGGTGGATGGGGACCGGACGAAATGTTTGTCGTTCCGGACTCGGGCGCGCTAGGCGCAAGTCTCACAAAGACTCACTACAGCTTTGAAACACCGTGCGGCTCATATGCGCATTTCAAGCTGACACGTTACCTGCTGCGGGTAACCGGCGACCCACACTACGGCGACAGCATGGAACGAGTGATGTATAACACCGTGCTCGGCGCCAAGCGGCTGCAGCCAGACGGGCGATCTTTTTACTATTCCGACTACAACTTCCAAGGGAAGAAGTTGTATTACTTCAACGCATGGCCTTGCTGTTCAGGCACCTTGCCGCTGGTGGCGGCCGACTACAAGATAAGCACATACTTCCGTGATGACAACGGCGTAGTCGTCAACCTTTACATTCCTTCCACACTTCGCTGGGTGGCGAAGGGTGCGCAGTACTCATTAACGCAGAGCGGCAGTTACCCGTTTGCTGAGCAAGTGGAGTTCACGCTGATGGCCACGCGCCCCGCGGAGTTTTCACTGGCATTTCGCATTCCGGGTTGGGCTGGCAATGGTGCCTCTCTTCGTGTGAATGGCAAGCGGATTTCTTCACAGGTTGTGCCGGGCAGCTTCGCCAGTGTTCGCCGCACATGGAAGAACGGCGACCGGCTTGAATTGGAGTTGCCTATGTCGACACGCCTAGAGGCGGTCGACTCGCAACATCCAGATACTGTAGCGCTGCTCCACGGGCCACTCGTGCTCTTTGCAATTACATCTTCCGCTTCGACAGTCACGCGCGCACAACTGCTGAACGCCACCCGGTCTAAGACGAGCGATACGCAGTGGACCATGCAAACGGAAAACGGCCCGCTGCGATTGCTTGCTTTTCCGTCGATCGAAGAGGAGCAGTATTCGACTTATTTGAACGTTGTATAACTCAACGGTATGTAATTGATCGGCTAATTCGTTTCAGCGTCCTGTCCCTGTATCAGCGCGCGATGCAGAAGTAGCTGATGGTGCGCACGTTGCTCAGGCGTTTCTTTCGGGCTCGGGCTTTTTCCCGAAGTTCCGTTCCCCTGGCTATCATCTCGCGCTTCGAATTGAGTCACCATAGCTTGAATCGAATCGATCGCGCGCGCCGATGCCTGCCTTTTTTGCGCGATTTCTGCTCGCGCCGTTTCGGGATGGTAGCTCAGCCGGTCTCCTGTTTGCATTGCGATGATCAATGGATCGGGCGAGCCGGCCTTTGTTTCATTGAGCGTGTCGTAAGCGTTGCGGAAGCGTGCCATTGCGCCCGCAAAACCATCGAGGACATCGCGTTTTGCAATCGACCCGGCAGGACGACGAATGTGGATCTTGATGTCCTGGGCCACGGATGTGCCGGGGACCGTAATGATCGTGGTCAGGGTGTTGCCTTCGTAGCGCCAACCGGGGCGTCCAGCCTGCCGCTCAAAGGGAAGCGACCTTCCATTCAGAGTGACAGACTCAGGCGGCCAGTCGTTTGGCAGCTTCAGTTCGAAGCCGCGACGAAGCGGCATCCCGGGGTAGTGTCCTTGCACTGGCGCAACCTTAATTTCAAGGTCATCACCTTTTTGAGACGCTGCCAGCTTGGTTCGAGCAAATACACCATGTTTGTAAGCCTCAGAGGCGCTCGCGTCTTCATAGAGCGTGTACGAAGTCGTTTGAC
>DATMOZ010000131.1:0-5990 GCA_035567995.1 Acidobacteriaceae bacterium | reverse complement strand
AAAGAAAAACGGCGCGAGCATCGCTCGCGCCGTTTCACTTTTCGCAGAAAATCAAGCGCTGAACAAAAGACTCCCAGCACCCTTCTCTTCATCCTGACCCACCGGACGATAGAAGAGTTGATTGTTCTCGAGATACACCTCAAGAAACGCCGGGCGATCGTTGATATGTCCAGCAATCAACGCCTCTGACAAAGGATCCTCGACGTACCGCTGCAACGCTCGACGTAACGGACGCGCACCATACGTGCGATCTGTCACGGTCTTCTCGAGAATCCACTTCTTCGCGTCTTCCGAAACGCTGATCGTAATTGACTTCTGCATCAGGTTCCCATTCAACTGCCCCACCAGCAGCTCGAGAATCTGAATCAGATCCGCATCCGACAGCGCCTGGAACACAATCACTTCATCCAGACGATTCAGGAACTCAGGATTGAACGTCCGCTTCACTTCGCTCTTGACCAGCTCCTCGATCTTCTCGAGTTGCAGATCTTTCCGATCCGATGAGAATCCGAGCCCTTCGCGCTTCTGCAAGTGCCGCGCGCCGATATTCGAGGTCATCACGATAATCGTGTTCTTGAAGTCGACCGTATTGCCCAACCCATCCGTCAACTGCCCGTCCTCAAACACCTGCAGCAGAATGTTGAACAGGTCCGGATGTGCCTTCTCGATTTCGTCGAGCAGCACCACGGAGTATGGCGAACGCTTCACCCTCTCCGTCAACTGACCGCCTTCCTCGTATCCGACATATCCCGGAGGCGAACCAATCAGCTTCGATACCGAGTGCTTCTCCATGAACTCCGACATATCGAACCGGATAAGCGCCTTCTCTGACCCGAACAGGAACTGTGCCAGCGTGCGCGCCATCTCCGTCTTGCCGACGCCGGTCGGTCCCAGGAACAGGAATGAGCCAATGGGCCGATGCGGAGACTTCAAGCCCGCCCGTGAACGCCGAATCGCACGCGCCAGCGCAGAGATCGCTTTTTCCTGCGAAATCACGCGCTTGTGCAACTCTTCTTCCACACGCAGCAGCTTCTGCGTCTCTTCTTCCTTGATCGAAGTCACCGGAACACCCGTCCAGCGGCTCACCACGTCTTCAATGTCTTCGCGCGTCACAATGCCCGCGGAAGAATCGTCGAGGTGATATTTATCGCGAAGGGCGCGCAGGTTCTCGCGCTCTTTGCGTTCTTCGTCGCTGTAGAAACGCGCTTTCTCAAACTCGTGGTTCGCAATGGCGTTTTCCATGCGGTGCACGATGAACTTGATACGTTTCTGCACTTCGGTAATTTCTTCCGGCAGCGAAGTCTGGCGCAGCTTCACACGCGCGCCCGCTTCGTCGATCAGGTCGATCGCCTTGTCCGGCAGGAAACGGTCCGGAATATAGCGGCTCGAGTGCGACACAGAAAACCCAATCGCATCATCGGTGTAGCTGACCGCGTGAAACTTCTCATAGCGGTCCTTGATGCCCATGATGATCTTGACCGCGTCTTCTTCGTTCGGCGGTGGAACCTTAACCGCCTGGAAGCGCCGTTCGAGCGATCGGTCCTTCTCAATCGACTTGCGATATTCCGCAGGAGTCGTCGCGCCAATGCACTGAATCTCCCCACGCGACAGCGCAGGCTTCAAAATATTGGCCGCATCGAGCGAACCTTCCGCCGATCCTGCACCGACCAGCGTGTGCAGCTCGTCGATGAAGACGATGGAATTCTGGTTCTCCATCAACTCCTTCATGATCGTCTTCAAGCGCTCTTCGAACTGGCCGCGATACTTCGTGCCCGCAACGATCAGCGATAGATCGAGCGCAAGCACGCGCTTGTCCGCCAGAAATGTCGGAACATCGCCGTCAGAAATCTTCTGCGCAAGTCCCTCCACAATCGCCGTCTTGCCGACCCCCGGCTCGCCAATCAGCACAGGATTGTTCTTCGTGCGCCGGCACAGAATCTGCACCACGCGCTCCAGCTCCTGGTCGCGCCCAACCAGCGGATCAAGCTGGTTGTCCAACGCCGCCTGCGTCAAATCGCGCGAAAATTCCGCCAACAGGCTCGACTCCCGCTGCGCCGCTCGTTGCTGTGGCCCCTTTTCCTGTGTGGTGCGCTGCAATTCGTCGCGAATCGTGGACAGCTTCAGTCCGCGCTCCTGCAAGATCTCGGCCGCAAAACACTTCTCCTCACGCAGCAGCCCCAACAGCAGATGTTCAGTCCCGATGTGCTTGTGCGAAAGGCGTTCGGCTTCTTCAGCCGCATACGCCAGCACGCGCTTGCATTCGTTTGAGAGCGGCAGGTCCACCGACGTCGAAACCTTCTCCCGAATCGTCGTATGTCCCTCAATCTGTTTGCGAATCGATTCCACCGACGCGTGCGACCGCAGAAAGCGGTTCGTCAGCGCCTTGTCCTCACGCAACAAGCCGAGCAGCAGGTGCTCTGTCTCAATGTACGGAGAGCCAAACTGGCTTGCTTCGTAACGCGCGAAAAATATCACGCGCCTCGCCTTTTCTGTATAGCGTTCGAACATGTTCCCCCTCAAACCCCAACTACTGTTGCCTTACGCCTGTTGCAAACTCCCGCCCTCAAGCCGGAGCATCCTGCCACAACGCGCTGCGAAAGCCGTGTTGTGTGTTACCAAAATAGATGTCAATCTATGCTGCTCATGCAGTCTCTCTATCAGTTGAAACACTGATTCCGCCGTTCGGTTGTCTAAGTTTCCTGTCGGCTCATCCGCCAGCAATAATTTCGGTCGTGCCACCAGGGCCCGAGCCAGTGCCACCCGCTGCTGCTCCCCGCCCGACAGCTCCCCGGCGCGGTGCTCTTCACGGTGTGCCAGCCCAACCTCGTGCAACCACTCCCTGGCGGCCCTCAACGCCGCCTGCTTCTTTTCTCCACGAGCAAGCAAAGGCATCGCTACATTCTCCGCAGCCGTAAACTCCGGCAACAAATAGTGCGCTTGCCATACATAGCCAAGCTCTTTATTGCGGAAGTCCGCTGCTTCGTCTGCTGTAAGGTTATTCAGCAGCTTCGTGCCGCAATATACTCGCCCAGAGGTCGCAGTATCCAGTGCGGCCATAATATGCAGCAGCGTGCTCTTACCCGCGCCGGACTCTCCCACAATCGCCACCATTTCGCCCTCGGCAACCGAAAAGTCCAAATGCTCAAAAAGGACGAGTTTTCCGGCCGGTGACGCATATTCCTTGCGCAAATCTTCGACGCGCATGGCGGGAACGTTGTCGTGGATTGGATGTTCTAGAGGCGTCTCAGGACGCAGACCTGCCATCACCTGAGCGCTATCCGGATGAGAAGCGGCGGCAATGGCTGAAGGAAGCCCCATGACGACTTCTACCATCTTCCCCGCCGAACTCAAAGCTGAATACTTGCGTATATGTGCAAATACCGGCAGGAATTAGACTTCTGGCACTCCCCATCGGCACGGCTGCTCCCGACTTAAGCCGCTTCGCTGTCTAGCTGACCCGCTGACTTGCTGACCCGCTGACAAGCCGACTCACTCGTACCTAAGTGCTTCAGCCGGCAACACCTTCGCCGCACTCCCCGACGGATAAAGCGTCGCCAGCAACGAAACCCCCAGCGCCACCGCAGCCACAATCACCCCGTCGACCACCCGCGGCGCAAACGGCAGGTAGTCAATCGAATACACCTCCGCCGACAGGTGAATCAGCCTGTAGTGACCCCCCGCCCAGGCCAGCCCATACCCAATCACCAGTCCCAGAACGGTCCCGATCACGCTGATCAGCAGACCCTGCATCACAAAAATTCGCCGTACCTGTTTGCCACGCACTCCGTACGACATCATCACCGCTATATCGCGCGTCTTCTCCATCACCATCATCGTCAGCGCGATCAGAATGTTCAGCGCGGCCACCAGCACGATCAGGCCAATCACGATAAACGTAACAATCTGCTCCAGTTTCAGCGCGCGAAACAGCTCGCGATTCTGCTCCATCCAGTTCGTCGTCATGAAGCCCGGACCGGCGGCCTTCTCGATCTCGCGCGCAATCTCGTTCGCGCGATACAGGTCGTCCACTTTGAAGCTGATCACCGAAACCACATCCGGTTCGCCAAACAACCTTTGCGCATCCGCCAGTCGCGTGAACGCATATGACGAGTCGTACTGATAAAACCCGGAGTGAAATATTCCGACGACTTGGAACCGTTGGTACTTCGGAATCAGCCCAAGCGGCGTCAATTCCCCCTGCGGCGAAGTCACCAGCACACTGTCGCCCACAGTCGCGCCAACCGTGTCCGCCAGGTCATGCCCGATCACAATCGGCGGAATCGCCGCCGGCGCATCACTCTCCAGCGCATCCGCGCTGCCGAGCTTCACCGATTGCAGCAGATCGCTGACAGTCTTCTCCTGCGCGGGAATCACGCCCTTTATCAGCGCACCACCGCTGTGCGCTCCGCGCGAAACCAGCACCTGCCCGTACAGTCCCGGCGCTGCTGCCGTTACATGCGGAGCATGCCGCAATCGCTCCGTCAGCTCCCGCCAGTTGCGAATGCCGTCGCTCGCCACGCGCATCAGCTCAACATGAGCGGTCGACCCCAGCAAGCGGTCCTGCAGGTCGCGCCGCATGCCATTCGTAATCGCCAGCGCGAGAATCAGCGAAGCAACGCCCGCAGCCACTCCAGCCACCGAAATCGCCGTTATCACGCCGACAACAGCCTGCCGCCGCTTCGCTCTCAAATACCGCGCCGCAATGAAAAATTCAAACCGCATTCCCTTGCGAGTTTAGCTGCAATACCCGATCCGGCAAATCACCACTTCGCCTCCAGCGCCTCGCGGTCCCATTTACCCAGATTCGCTGCAGCTTCATACGTACTCTGCAGAAACGCCATCAGCGTCTCATCCGGATTCTCAGCCGTCCGCACTGCCTCATACGGCAGAACGAACTCGCCCATTTCGCGACGATAGTAAGCAGCATCAGGACGCGCCACCGCATTCGCGAAACCCTGTGGCTCCGGGTACACATACGAATAAAACATCGGCTCAGGAAAGCTTTCGCCCCCCGGCCAGAATCCAGCACTGCTCACCTCATGCGAATACGCATCCCGCACCACGCGGTCTGCCAGACCCGGCACACTCGGGTGCGGCGGCGCAGGTCTGCCGCTGAATCGCGTCACTGCCATATCCATCGCGCCCCAGAAGTAATGCACCGGACTTGCCTTGCCGATGAAGTGCGACCGGAACTTTGTGAACACGCGATCGGCCTGCAGCAGAGTTTGCCAGAACCGCTGCGCGTACTCGGCGTCATACGATGCATGTGTTTCATCTTCCTCAAATGGAATCGGATTCGCCACCTCGTGGGGCACCGGCCATATATGCACCTGCACGCCCAACGCCTCGAGTCGGCGCATCACCTCGCGATAAAACGCAGCCACAGACATTGGCTTCAACGGAATCGTCTCCTGCGAGCCGTCGTTCAGATGCATCACCAGAACGTGGTCGAGAAAATCGAAATCGATCTGCAGCATGCGATTGCCGTACGGCATCGGCGAAGTGGTCAGCCCGTGGCACGTCGGATACAACGTCACATGCCACGTGTGGTTCAACCTCGGCGCAAGGGTCAAGCGTATCTTGCCAACGACCTGCGTCCACAACTGCAAAGTGGCGCAAGTATCGCGCCAGGCAGCATACAGCAACTCCGGCCAGACCACGTCTTTACGCGCGTCCACCATCCATCACCTCGAAATACTTGGCGCCACCCTTTGCTACTCACCCTGAGAAAGATACGCCGTAATCCTGCGCCCTTGCTTCGAAGCAGCGTGCCTTCAACCTACGCTCTCGCTCTGAGGAGCGCAGGGCTGCCAATGGAGCTTTGGGTACCCAACCTTGCCCATCAAGGGTGGAACTCGTAACAAAAATGAAGGGCGGCACTCTCTAGAGTGCCGCCCTTCTTGCTGAACAGATTACGGTACGACAACCGTGACGTTCGTCGAGACGCTCAGCGTTCCGCTAGTTCCCGTCACAACAGCTGTGTACGTTCC
>DATMOZ010000130.1:0-26738 GCA_035567995.1 Acidobacteriaceae bacterium | reverse complement strand
GAGCGAGCTTAGGAGGCTCGGTGTGGCGATATGCCATCGCGCTTCCTTCAAATCGGTCGAGATGAAATCCTGCTGCAGACCCGGGGAGAGATACTCCGTCACGCAGGGTTCACCGTTGAAGGATGCCTGGTGACGTGACATTCCGAGAGCATGCATGCCTGCCTCGAGCGATATTTCGCAAGCTGTAAAACCGGTGTCGCGGAAAACGGCGAATTTCATGCGTTGATGCTTTGTCACACGCTCGAACGAGAGCCTTCCCGCGGCGCGTTCCGCCTAGAACATCTCAGTGCCCCATAGATCATGCAGGTGGACAACCCCTTCCACTCGCCCTTGATCGTCTGTGACTACCAATGAGGTGATTTTTCGCTCTTCCATCTGCGACAGTGCGCGCACGGCAAACTCGGTCGCGGAAATGGTGCGCGGCGCGCTTTTCATCGCCGCTCCCGCGGTCAGATCAAGCGCCCTTGCTCCAGCACGTTCTAGCAGTCGCCGCAGATCGCCATCACTCAACAGGCCAAGCAGCACTCCGGCTTCATCGACGATGGTCGTTACGCCCAGCCCCTTGCGCGACATCTCGTAGATCACGTCCTTCATCGGCGCATCCGGCGCGACGCGGGGAATCGCATCGCCCGTGTGCATCAGTTCAGCGACGCGCATCAGCTTCTTGCCGAGCTTCCCGCCGGGGTGCAGGTCGGCAAAATCCTCTGCTCGAAATCCGCGACGCTGAGCGACGGAAACAGCCAGTGCATCGCCGAGCGCCAGCATTGTCGTCGTCGATGCGGTTGGAGCAAGCCCGAGCCCGCACGCTTCCTCGGCTACTCCGCAGTCAAGCGCAACATCGCTCGCCAGCGCCAGCGTCGATTGCATCTCGCAACAAAACGAAATCAGCGCATCGCCGATGCGCTTCAACGTCGCAAGCAGACGCACCAGTTCTTCAGTCTCACCGCTTGCGGAGAGCGCTATCACGACATCGCCCTTCGCCAGCATTCCCAGGTCGCCGTGCAGCGCCTCGGCTGGATGAAGAAACAAGGAGGGGGAGCCCGTCGAACTGAGCGTGGCCGCAATCTTTTGCGCAATAATTCCGCTCTTGCCCATGCCGGTCACAACCACGCGGCCGCGGGCGTCTGTGCAGCCCGCAACCAGATCAACGGCGCGCGCAAAATCCGCTGCCATCCTGCCGTCGAGCCGCTCTGCAAGCGCGGTCAAGGCCTGCGCCTCGATGCGCACAAATTCCGCCGGACTGGTTATGCTGGAGATGCCGTCTGATGGGTTCACCCGCACAATTAAATCACGCGCCGCCTCTTCGCTCGTCATCCCGACCCCGAACGCAGTGAAGGGGAAGGAGTCCTCCGGTTCACAATGATGCTTGCATCGAAGCGGCGGTACTCTAAGCACATGGCCCTTCCGCGCATCGCCGCACTGCAGCCCAGCATCAGCATCGTGCTCCAGCGTCTCGACCGGCTCGATGCGCTCGTCGCATGCACCCGCTACTGCATTGAAGCGATTCCTGAACTCGCGGGCCGCGATGTCGCGGTCATCGCTGATTCATGGTCGACCAGCGCGGAAGAAATTCTCGCGGTCTCGCCGGACCTGGTCATCGCCTCTGTCCCGTACCGGCAGGAGTCCTTGACCGCAATCCTCAAAGCATCGCGGCCGGTGCTCGCCCTCGCACCCAGATCGCTGGCCGACATCGACGCTGACATCCGCCTGCTTGGCAGCCTTGTGCAAGCGTCTGCCCAGGCAGAAGCATTAATCGAGCTCATGGCAGCCGAGCGCGAAGCGATACGCATCCGTGCGGTCGCGACCGGTCACCGCCCGCTTATCTATTGCGAGGAGTGGGGCAAGCCGCTCATCCATTCGCAGCTATGGGTCAGGGAACTGGTAGAACTGGCTGGCGGCCGCTTCCTCGGTGAGCCCGGCGCGACAACCGATGCGGCAACCGTAGCCGCCGCGAACCCCGACGTACTCGCCTTCGCGTGGTGCGGAGCCGGCGACAGGGTGCCGCTGCAGCGCGTCATCGACCAACGTCAATGGCAGCACCTGCCGGCCGCGCAGAACAGCCGCGTGTACTGCATTCCTGACGAATGGCTCAACACTCCCGCACCAACGTTGCTCGACGGGCTGCGCGCCCTCGCCGCAGCGTTACATCCAGAGTGCTTTGTGACCCCGTCAAATGTGAGACAACTTGCGAATGCAGTCACAATTTAGACTAGGAGTGTCAGGAGTGTGAACTAAGTGATGCGTCGTGCCTCCGTTGTCGTCTTCACCATCTTTGCCATTGCCCTCATTCTCTGGGCGGGCTGGGACAATCTGCGCGCCCGCAAGCTCGGCACGAGTTCGCTACCACACGTCAGTCTCATTCCCAGCGAACCGGTTCGCACCGTAGGACCACCGCAACCGCCGGATGAGACCCGCGATATTCGCGGACAGGTTGCGCCCCCGTTTCAACTTGCAACTCTCGATGGCAAGAAAGTCTCGCTGGCCGACTACAAGGGCAAAGCAGTGCTCGTCAACTTCTGGGCCACGTGGTGCGCTCCTTGCAAACTCGAAATGCCCTGGCTTGTCGAGCTACGCGCGAAATACGCGCCGCAGGGTTTTGAAATCCTCGGGATCTCAAAGGACGATCCGGGCTCGAAAGATATTGAGCCCTTCGCCAAAAAGATCGGCGTCAACTATCCGGTTTTGCAGGCAGACGAGAAAATCAGCGACACTTACCGTATCGATTTTCTGCCCATGTCGTACTTCGTTGGCCGTGACGGAAAGGTCGTAGAGCAGATTGCGGGACTGCCCGACTCGAAAGACGAAGTGGAAGCCGCCATCCGTCAGGCGCTGGGTACACGGCAGGCGCAATAAGATGCGTTGCATGTTGATGATCGCCTGTTTTGCGGCGGCAATCGTCGTGTCGGCTCAGACTATTCCGACAGCTTCCGTGCCTGGGCCAACGAAAACCACCAGTTGGGTGAAGCTCGTCTCGCCGCAGGAGGTTTCAATACCGGCAGGCAAGGCGGCGATCGTGGAACTGCATTTTGTCATCGCGCCAAAACTGCACATCAACTCCCACACCCCGTCATCAGAAACACTCATCCCGACGCGACTCGCCGTTACTGAGGTGCCGGGTTTAAAGATCGCCTCGGTTGACTTTCCCGCAGGTGAGCCCTTCGTATTCCCCATCGATCCGACCACGAAGCTCGATGTCTACACCGGCGAATTCGTGCTGAAAGCTCACGTCATTGCTCAGCCGGGTTCCCATTTGCTGCAAGGTGTCCTGCACTATCAGGCCTGCGACAACGCAGCGTGTTACCCGCCGAAGACGCTGCCCTTGGCCGTCAGCCTCGTCGCTCGGTAAAGCTCAGCTAGCACGGGGATCAGGCGATGGTCTCCGCCGCGCGCATCCGTCGCACCACGCGCTCTTTGCCCAGCAGCAGCATCACCGCAAACAGGCTCGGAGCCACCGCCTGCCCCGTAATCGCAACGCGTGAGCCGTTGATCAGCACGCCTGCCTTCACGCCTTTTTCTTGTGCGAAAGCGCGCAGCGTCGCTTCGGCGGATGCTTCAGTGAACTCGGTAGCTGCGTCATAACGCGAGCCCAGATCCGCGATCAAAGCCCGGACGTTCGCATCGCTCAGAAATTTTGTAACCGCGGCCGCGTCGTACTCAAAATCGTCCGAAAAATATCCGCGAAACGACCCCGAAAAATCCTTCAGGCTCCGCGCACGCAGCTGCAGTAGAGCAATCGCGGCCAGATGCTCTTCCCGCGTACCAGAAGGCGACAATCCCGCCGCCTTCCACTCCTCTTCGACCAGCGGTAGCAGTTTCTCTGGGGAGTAAGCGCGAATCCATTCCGTGTTGAACCACGTCAGCTTGTCGTTGTCGAACACAGCGTTCGAGTGCGAAATACCTTCGAGCGAAAACAGCTTGATTAACTCGTCGCTGCCGAAAACCTCCCGCGCCTTGCCCTCGGCATCTTTGCCCGCAGCGCCCGGAGCCCAGCCCAGCAATGCGAGAAAATTTCGGAACGCCTCCGGAACAATCCCCATGTCCTTATAGGCAATTACGCTGGTCGCACCGTGACGCTTCGAAAGCCGCGTTTTATCCTCACCAAGAATCAGCGGCACATGTGCAAACACCGGCAACGGCGCACTCAGCGCCTGATACTGCAGCACCTGCTTGGGAGTATTCGAGATGTGGTCCGCCCCGCGAATCACGTGCGTCATCCCCATATCCAGATCGTCTGCAACCACGCTCAGGTGGTACGTCGGAATACCATCAGACCGCAGCAGCACAAAGTCTTCGAGCTCGCTATTTTGAAATTCGAGCTTGCCGAAAACCGCGTCATCCCACGCCGTCGCGCCGTCAGGTGGAACGGCAAATCGCAGCGCCGCCTGCTCTCCCTTGGCAACGCGTGCGGCAGATTCTGACGCATCTAGTTTGCGGCAACGCCCGTCATATTTCGGCGGACGCCCTGCAGCAGTGGCCTCGGCGCGGCGTTGCTCCAATTCATCCTTCGTGCAGAAGCAGTAGTACGCATGGCCGCTCGCAAGCAGCCGGTCCGCGGTCGCGCGATACAGATCCAGGCGCTTCGATTGGTAAAACGGTCCCTCGTCCCAATCCAGCCCGATCCATCGCATCCCCTCGAGAATGCCCTCGACCATCTCCTCAGAGGAGCGTTCGAAGTCAGTGTCCTCGATGCGCAGAATGAACGTGCCGCCGAAGTGGCGGGCAAAAAGCCAGTTAAAGAGGGCCGTGCGCGCGCCGCCTACGTGCAAATAACCAGTAGGCGACGGCGCAAAACGTACGCGGGGTTTTGCTGAAGAAACTTCACTCATCATCGGGATGCTTCTACTTTACGGCATCCCAGCGCACGCTAGATTCGCGGTATCGTACCCGTGGTTGGTGGCGAGACAGGCGGGTAACTCGGTGGATAGACCGGCGGGTAAACACTCGGCACCGGCACCACGCGCCACGGCGAAAATGCAACCACGTAGAGAATAATGATGTTTGCGAACGGCACCAGCATCAGCAGCGATAACCAGGGGCTGAAGCCGGCCTTCTTGAATATTTGCCAGTAGGGAATCACCATCACGATCGACATCACCGCAATAGTGGTGAAAAGGAACGGCAGCATCAGAAACGCCTGATGCGGTATTTGATTTTCGTCCATCGCACCCCCTTATATCAATGAGATGGCGAGCAGCTTACCGCGAATGATGCATGGTTGGCTAAGGGGACTGCCTGAGGCCGGGTTTGGCAGTTTTTCTCTCGGCAGCTCCTTACTTCGCCAACGGAATTCCATCCAGCGACATGAGCCGCCCCACCGGATACAGCCCCAACTGCGGGTCATGCCACGGAGAGTGGTCGTAGAACCATGCCAGGCGCGCGGCCGGACTCGCGGCAAACTTCGCGTCGCTCGCCACCTGCTTTTCAAACTCCGTCTTCAGCGCTGGGTCCTTTGCCATCATCTCGCGCGCCAGTTTTTCTTCGACATAGCCCTCGCCATATTCCTTCTGCTCGAAAATCGGATCCCAGAACGCCCACGCCATTGAGGAATCAGGTCCCTTTGGCTCAAGCCACTGCACCGCCACTTTCGCAAGCCGCTGGTTCAGCGGTACCACCAGGGACCCCGCAGGGTATGTAACCTTCTCAGTTACAGATTTACATTCGCCAAACTTGCCCGGGGTGTTTCCCGGGTCCTCTCCCCGAAACAGGGGGTGCCTTCCCTCGAAGGGATTCGACTGCCACTGCATTCCGCTGCAGCGATATGTCTCCACCGCACCCGTCCACGCTTCTGTCGTCCGCTTGTACTCCACTCGATGCGCGTCGAGCACCTCGACCACCCTCGTCCACTGCAGCGGCACGATGTAAGCCAACGGCGCGGTCACCTCAGAAATAACTTTGAAACCCGTCTGCAGCGGCAGCGTCACATTCCACGGCTCGTGCGAGTAGCGAGTCCAAGTCCCGCCCGAAACATCACTCTTTTCCTGCGTAGACTTGTAACCGCGATACGCAAAGTTCGTCGTCTGCCCGCCCCAGCCAACCGTCAGCGGAATTGGCTTGCCGGCCGTGTGCATCGCTTCATCGTCCGCCTTGCGGTTCAGATCAATCAGCACATCCGCATCCCGATTCAAGATCTGCAGCAGCGCGCGCAGCGTCTCATAGTTGCCGGTCACGCGCGTCTTATAGTCCTTCAGCATGTGCAGCTCGACCAGCATGGCCGGCCGGTTCTCCAGGACCATCTCGCCCGTGGAGAAACGCGGCGGATCGTCGTTGAACGCAAGTCCTTTGCTCGGATCACTGTCGTCCACCAGAGTGATATAAGTCGGCGCCGCCAGATGGCCGCTCGCGTTCACTTCTTTCTCGATGAATGGAGCCAGCGTCTTGTCGATCCACTGCGCTGTCCCGCTCGCAACGTTCGGGCCGTCGTCAATCGTGAACGTCACGTCGTACTGATAGTCCGCGCCATCGGTGACATGGTCGTCGACAAAGAAGTCCGGCACCCAATGCTCAAACATCCCGAAAAACGCCCGCGTCTCCGGTGTCTGCGCCTTCATATAGTCGCGATTCAGGTTCAGGTTCGTCCCGTTACCGCGCCATCCCATTTCGCGAGGACCGTTCTGGTTGATGCGGTTGTACGGGCTGCGACGTTCGTGCCCGTCCGCGTTGTAGATGGGGATGAAGACAAAAACCGCGCGGTCGAGCAGCTTCGCCTGCGTTTTTGTGATTACCATGTCGCGCAGCAGCGCCAGGCAGCTATCCTTGCCGTCCATCTCTCCGGCGTGAATCGCATTCTGCACAAGAAGAATCGGCCGCCGCTCCGCGTGCAGCTTCGCCGGATCGAATACCCCATCACGCGACGCGATCACGATGTAAAGGTCGCGTCCCTCGCCGGTTTTGCCGAAGCTCTCGATGCGCACCTGCCGCGGAGCAACCGCCGCAACGCGACGCAGGTAAGCCATAGTCTCCGCGTAGTTCGGAGTCGTCTGGTAATTCGACGCTTCCGCTGGGGTGGCCCACTCCGCGTTGCTGGTCTGGGCGGTTAACGACAAAGCGGGCAGCAAGACAGACATCCCAGCAAGCAGCGCAAAGCGGCGCAAGCACATAAAGCCTCCAGCGGAAAATTTTCTAGGTAAGGTCTTCTGTATCGAAAGCGGGTTTACGCGGCAAAGCAAGGCGAGCAGGGCCTCCACCGTGCACCCCACTCACCAGGCTCTTCACAACTTTCTCGACATGGTCCTCGGTGTCCGCAGCTGCGACCATCTCTTCCAGCCGCTCAGGCTTGTCGAGAACCTCGAGCAACACAACAGCATGCGCGATGGCCACGCCATCCTGGTTCAACCCTTCGGGCGTCTTGGCTTTTATGCCGACGCATCCGGCCGAGATCTTCAACAGGTCTGCGATATGTTCGCGAATTGTCTCCGCTATCGGCGAAATCTTCGGCTTCATCATCACCAGCGTTGTATCCAGGTTCGCGATGCGATAGCCGGCGGTCTCGATCTCCTCCATCGCGACACGCAGAAACAGCGCGGAGTCAGCATCTTTCCAACGCGGATCATTTGGCGGAAAGAATGTTCCGATATCGCCGACCGCGACCGCACCCAGCAGGGCATCGGTGATCGCGTGCAACAGAACGTCGCCGTCAGAGTGGCCTGCCAGCCCTTCAGGATGGTCGATGGCGACGCCACCGATCTTCAGCGGAACGCCCGCTTTGAACGCGTGCGAGTCAAAACCGTAGCCAATTCTCATTCTCCGCCCTTGCCTTTCATGCTCCGGCCTCTCGCTTTCCCTGCTCCAGATAGAATTCGGCCAATTCCAGATCTCCCCGCCTTGTAATCTTAAAATTTCGCGCGGAACCCATCACCACCGCCACTTCAATCCCTGCGCGCTCCGCGAGTGAGGCCTCATCTGTTCCGACAAATCCATCAGCCGTCGCCTCATCAAATGCGCGCTTGAGTAATCCGTAGCGAAACCCCTGCGGGGTCTGCGCCAGCACCACGCGCTCCCGTGGAATCGTCGACGTAATCAGTGCCCCGTCTGCCGTTCTCTCAACTTGCTTGATCGTATCCACGGCCGGAACACCCACGATCGCGGCGCCATGTTTTTCAACCGCGTCAATGATGCGCTCTATGGTTTCGCTGTCGATCAGCGGTCTCACCGCATCATGCACCAGCACGATGTCATCCTCGTCCGCCTTCAGGTTCGCCAGCGCGTTCGCGACAGATTGCTGCCGCGTGTCACCTCCGGTGACGGTGCGCACACGCTTGTCCACGCCATGCGCCGCGAGCTGTTGCATCAGGCGGCCTGTCTCCGTGGCGCGCGCCGCAACGACGATCTCCGCGACCCGCTTTACGGCGCCAAACGCGCGCACACTGTGGACCAGAATCGGCACGCCGTCCAGTTCCATAAATTGTTTCGGAGTCGCGCCGGTTGTACTGTGAGCGGTCATCCGCGTACCCAAACCTGCCGCAGGAAGAATGACAAATACGCGCATAAAGATTGGAGTATACAGTTTGCCGCCCGCCCGCTGCCCCGTTAGGTGGCCGTTGCCACGCCGCTTACGACAACATCATGATCGACGCGCCTCGCGAACACCGTCAGCAGCAAACACAACGCCACCAGCGCAATGAAACTGTGCCCCAGGCCCACGCTTCGCGCCAGCCATCCCAGCGCCGGCGGACCCGCCAGCAACCCCGCATAACCTGTGCCAACGGCCGTCGCAAGGCCGGCTTGCGGCGCAACTCCGGGAACTCTGCCTGCCGCCCGGTACAAAATCGGCGATGCGTTTGCCAGGCCAAGCCCCACCAGCGCGAAGCCGCCGATGCAGACTGCCAGATTATGCGAAGTCAGCACGGCGATATATCCCAACGCGGCGATCGCGCCACCGGCACGCAGCGCCCGCCCTTCGCTGACGTACCGTGTCATGCGATCTCCACTGAACCGGCCGACCAGCATTGCGATGGCGAAAGCGGTATAGCCATAGCCGGCGAAGCCTTCGCGCACATGACGCTCCGTGCGCAGAAAGAGCGCGCTCCAGTCGCCGACCGCTCCTTCAGAGACCATCGCTGCCAGCGCCAGTGCGCCGAGCAGCAGCAGGGCGCCGCGCAGACGGGCACGCTTCGTCTCTCCCCGATGGTGCGTATCTATCTGCGGCAACATCCAACGCAAACAGCAAATCGACAGCAACAGCAAAGCGCCCGACAGAAACACCGCCGCATAAGAATCGCGCACATGTCGCGCCAGCAACGCACTTGAAACGGCTGACCCCGCGGCGCCACCGGCACTGAAGGTTCCGTGAAACCGCGACATATTGCGCTCGCCCAGCCGCTGCTCCACCGCAATGGCCTGCGAATTCATCGCCACGTCCATCGTCGAGCCGCACAAGCCAAACACGAAAAGACACGCGCCAAAAATTGCCGGTGTCGGCGCCAGGATCACCGCCGAAAACATCACCACAAAAATCGGCCCGGCGATCATCGTTGCGCGTCCGCTGCCGCACCGGCTCACCAACGCGTTTGCCACGGGCATCCCGCAGACCGCTCCGATGCCCGCGGCAAGCAGCGCCGTGCCCAGCTGCCCGGTATCGAGGTGAAGCCCAGAGGCCCGGCCAGGAATATGCGGCGCGAGTCCGCCAACAACCGCGCCGTTCGCGAAGAAAGCAGCGAAGACGGCCAGACGCGCACGCGTCAGCGGATTACCGGATACCATTTTCTGTTTTGCCGATCCGCTCAGCTAGCCGCTGAAATCCTCGACGTAGAACATTTCGTCGGTGCGGCGAAATCCATTGGCTTCGTACATCGGCCGCGCCGCGTCCGTGGAATGCAGTGCGACCACGCGAATCTTTCTGCGTCTCGCTTCGGCCAGCGCAGTCTCGATCAGGTCGCTCGCCAGATGCTTGCGACGATGCCCCGGATCGACATACACGTTGAGCAAATAACCGCGTAGCGCCTGCGGATCAAGCGGATGCGGCGGCCAGTCGAGCAGCATCAAACCCGCTCCCGCGACCACCTTGCCATTCGATTCTGTCAGCCAGCCGAGGTATTTTCCGTTACGCAACTGTTCGGTGACCCAGCCCTTAAATGATTCAGACAAAGTTCTCAAATTTGCATTGTCGGGGCGTCCTGCGTCGACAAACATGCGATGCCGATGCTCGGCAATCGTTCCGGCGTCTTCCACGGTGGCGGGTCGGCTCGCGTACATGGAAGAAGTATACGGAAAGATTTTCGTCGTGCGAATTAACGGAACTGCAGGCGATGACTAAGATTCCGGTGGATGTGCACCCCCTCCAGCCCCAGGCCTGTAACAATTGATGGATGGCAACGCCCCCAGCCCCCCAGGGCTCAATATCCCGTCCCCGGCACATTCTCGGCCCGATCCGGCTTACCCTTCTTCTCTCCCTGTGCGGCGTGCTCGCGGCGTGTATCGCGTTCTCATGGATCACACGCGACGCGATGGCGCATCTGCCGTTCCTCAAAGAGCAATCGACGACGCGCAACCTCTCCGAGAGCCAGAAGACCATCGTCGATCTGCACCCGTGGCAAACCGCCCAGGCCCTCGCCCCGCTGGCTGTCAGCGCCGAGGAGGTTGAGTATGCTCGCGAGGCGGAGCGCCTGGCCGACCATGAAGTGGATCAGGCGTTCGCCGCCGCACTCCGCGAGGCCAGCGCGCAACCTCGCACGCTGACCGGTGAAGCGCTCGCGCTCTCAAAGAGGGTCGCGCAGCTCCAGCAACTGGTGAAGGAAGATCAGGCACGCGTGCAGAGCCTGACGGCCGCCGCCAATGCCCCAGCCCACGCCGCAGGCGGAGGAGATGAACTCGAGGTCGCGAAAGCGCAGCTTGGCCTCGACTCCGATGAGTTGAACGACGCCCAGCAGGATCTTGCGCGCGCCTCCGGCGATGTACGCGCCAGAATTACAGAGGAGCTGGCAGCGCATGAACAGGTAATGCGCAAGTACGATGGCCAGGCAAGTAACCAGCAGATCGCAGTTCTCTCGGCGCAACGGGATACCACGCTCGCCGCGCGGCTCAAAGAGTGGTTCGCCCAGCGCTCACGATATCAACTCATTCAGCAGGCCATGCAGCAGGCACAGGCCGATGCCAACACCTTAACCGCGCGGCACCAGTCCCTTGAGGCTGCAGCGAACAATGCGCCAGCTGCAACCACGGCCCCAGCCCCTCAGTTGGAAACGAATTCCGCCAGTCCGGCGGCCGACGCTACGACCAGGCTCGCCCGAATAAAAAATCGCAGTCAGCAGCAGCAGCTTCTCAGCATCTACGACAATCGCATTCAGACTCAGCGGCAGCTTGCAACCGTCTACAGCAAGTGGTCTGCGCAAGTGCTTCTGCAGCATCGCATCGTGCTGCACCTCATCCTGCAGTCGCTCGCGGCTATTGCTTTTGTTCTCATCTGCGTCATCCTCTGCAATATGCTCGTGCGCCGCCTGCTCGACCGGCCCAGCCTCGACCACCGCCGGACGCGAACGCTGGCCACCATTCTTCAGCTTGGTGTGCAGCTGGTTGGAGTTGCGGTCATTCTGAGCATCACCTTTGGCACGCCGCGCCAGACACCTACGATCCTCGGCCTCACCACCGCCGGGCTTACCATCGCACTGCAGGACTTTATCCTCGCCTTCGTCGGTTGGTTCGTGCTGATGGGGAAGAACGGCGTTCGTGTCGGCGACGCGGTAGAAATCAACGGCGTTGGTGGAGACGTGACTGAGGTCAGTCTCTTCCGCACCACCCTGCTTGAGACCGGCAACTGGACGGACACGGGCCACCCCACTGGCCGACGCATCGCGTTCATGAATAAATACGCAATCACAGGGACGTACTTCAATTTCTCCACCACCAGCCAGTGGATGTGGGACGAAATCTCAGTCAGCGCTCCCGCATCCGCCGATACCTACGCCGCGATTGAGCAGATCCATAAGGCCGTCCTCAAGGAGACAGAAAAAGATGCGCAGCTTGCTGAACAGGAATGGCAAAGATCGATAAAGCAGCCCGGACTAAGAGAGCTAAGCGCGGTCCCTGCGGTAAACCTCCGGCCATCCCCGTCGGGCATCAATATCGTGGTGCGCTACATCACCCGGGCATCAAGCCGCTTCGAAATGCGCAATCGCCTCTACCAATGCGTGCTCGACGTGTTGCTCAAGCCTGGTGCGTCGCCGGCACATGCAGAATCTTCGGCCGCCCGATAACGTCTTCGCGTCGAGACTTGAGCTCAAATTGTTGCGCCCGTACTGTTTCTCCGTCTGCGAACTCCTGTCAGCGAGCGACCATCAACGCAGTTAGTGGTACAGTTCCTCCCGAACCGCGACGTTGACTGCTTGTACAGGAGGACGCACGATGGCCAATCCTCAAGGTTCTCGTTCTCCCCGGCAAAGCGCATGGATGGTGATGGCGATGCTGGGCATGATCGCCCTGCCCGCGGCGCTGACACTCCATACCGTTCACGTCTCAGCAGTCGTCGACGTGCATAGCCCGAATCCGTCGCCTTACGGCTACACCGTCAGCCTGCTGCTCTTCATTGTTCCGATCCTCGTCATCGCCCTATGGTTCCTGCCGCAAGCAGGAGTGAAGATTTCGCAGAAATCATTTTGGCTGACCATCGCGATTCTCTTTCCGCTTGGCGCGGCACTCGATTTCTTTCTCGCTCACGCCTTCTTCACGTTCACCAATTCAGCTGCCACGCTCGGCATCAAGGCGCCTGCGCTCGGGGGCGGTGTTCCGATCGAGGAGTACCTCTTCTACTTCACCGGATTCCTGACGATCCTTCTCGTTTACATCTGGTTAGACGAGTATTGGCTGGTCGCGTACAACGTTCCCGCACAATCGCAACAGCGTTCAGAATTCGATCGCCTCGTCCGCTTTCATCCCGAATCGTTGGTGCTCGCAGTCGTGTTAATCGCCGCTGCAATTGCCTATAAGAAGCTCATCTCGCACACAGAGGGCTTTCCCGGCTACTTCACATTCCTGGCGCTGGGGGCCTTAGCGCCTTCCGCCGCGCTCTTTCCAACGGCCCGGCCCGTGATTAACTGGCGTGCGTTCAGCCTGACGTTCTTCATCCTGTTGCTCACCAGCCTGCTTTGGGAAGCCACCCTCGCAGTGCCCTACGGATGGTGGGGCTATCAACCGCACCAGATGGTGGGCCTCGACGTGACTGCATGGGCCCACTTGCCGATCGAAGCAATCGGAGTCTGGATCGCGGTCACGTACACCACGATCATCGTCTACGAAATCGTGAAGCGATGGCAGTCCTCAGGCAAACCGGCCATGCGCGCAATGTTCGGTGAACAGCGAATCAAACCATCGAACGCATCCCGCTGATCGCAATCCCTCAGCCCAAATTATCCAGCCAGTTTCAGCTTCTTCGGTGCCACCATTCGCCAGGCATCGCTAATCAGAGAAGCCAGCTCTTCATCGCTGACGCCATCAAGTTCGACACCAATCCAACCACGCCCACCCACATAGGGTGGTCTGAAAAATGTCGCCGGAGACGCCTTAATCAATGCATCTTGCAGACCTGGTGCTGCCGGTATCCAAACCGCGATATGTCCATCTCCGTGATGATTGTTGGCGAACATTGCAAAGACTTTCTTGCGAACGAAGAAAGTCGGTTCTCCATGCGAAGGCTTTTCTGTTGCCTCAGGCATTGCGGCACAAATTCGCCGCACACGTCGTATATGTTCTTCGGCGGGATAAGGCGTTCGTCCAGGGGGCATGATTTTGTCACCGGCACCAACCGTACTTGTCCTCTTGCAGCGGATTCTATCGGCTGAATCCTCAGTCTTTTCGCCGGCACCGTTAGGGTACAGCGTCCATAGATCGCATCTCAGGGAATTGGCAGACCGTTCGCCGGCTCCATTGGCGGTTCCAGAGTGTTGGTTGTACGCTTGCCAGATTCATAGGATCGCCGATGTCAGTCCCCCACCCAACTCGTGCCGTGGAAGAAAATACGCGAGTCCGCCCTTCTATCTACTTTGGCCACGTGGAGGTCGTCACCTACGCGTTGCTCGGCGTCTTACTGAGTGCCACGGCCCTCCTCACGATCGCCGGTGCGCTCCACTTGCTTGGGACCGGGATACGCGACTGGACGGGCACATCTGTAATTTTCGAGCTGATTGACAGGCTTCTGCTCGTGCTGATGCTCGTTGAGTTGCTGCACACCGTACGAATCTCGATTCGCTCGCACATCTTGGTAATAGAACCGTTCCTGATCATCGGCTTGATCGCCACCGTCCGTAGAACGCTGGTGCTCACTCTTCAGGCCGAAGGCTACACGCAAGACATGCCATGGGGCGCAGACGTGGAAGCGCACTTCCGCGCGTCGATGATTGAGTTAGCCCTGCTCGCTTTGCTGATCACGGTGTTCGTCGCTTCCATTTACGTCATTCGGAAGAGGCAGTCGCCGGAAGAATCCTCGTCGTCGGAATGAACCAGTGCGATTCGTCTGACGAGAACAGCGTCCCATGCAACCTCGACTAGCCAACCCGGTCGGCTGAGTCGTTACTCTTATGCCCCACACTCACTTTGCTCGTGACGGGGAACTGGACTCGTGACATTCTGTGTCTGCCCACTGATTTGTTGAAGAACTTTAATGGATTGAAGGGGTTGGCCGAGCAAGCATGTCTTTGCGAGATTTATTGGTCGGGTACGCAGTGACCTTGGCCTTGTTTGTCGTTGGCTGTCTGGTCATTGAGCGGAACGCGCCCGGGCTTAAAGGCATCCGATGGCTGAAAATCGCTTTCGGCGTTGCCTGTGCCGGTATCGTGCTGGCGATATCCAGATCGTGGGCGCCACCCTTCTTCTCGATTGTCATTCCCCATCTCGCCGTCTTCTCGGCGCTGGTCCTGATTCATCAGGCGATCAATGACGTGCTCGATTTAAAGCAGCGATATCTGCCCTTCAGTCTGGCGGTTGGCTCTGCGTCCCTGATTGGATTGGTGACTTTCACCTTCCTTTACCCGAATGTTGGCATGCGCATCTACACCCTCGACACCGCCGATGCGTTGCAGACCGGCCTCACCGCCGTCGTGCTCTTTCGCTGCCGCAATGCAGCGCTCCGCACCCCGATCCGCACGACTGGATACTTGATCGGCGGCATGGCCGTGATCCATCTTCTCCGCATTGTGCAGACCATCCTGCACCCGCCGCATATTGACCTGGTAAAGCTCGACACTTTTCAGGCGTTCTTTATCTTCTTCAACTTCATCCTCGGACTCGGCACCGGACTCAGCCTCCTCTGGCTCTCCTTCTGCAGCCAGCGCAACAAGCTGCAGGCCCTTGCGCATACCGACGGGTTGACAGGGCTGCTGAACCGCCGGGCTTTCGAGGAAACGCTCCACCGCGAGCTGATATACGCGCAACGTTGCGGTCGGGGCACCGGCTTGGTCCTCATCGACCTCGATTTTTTCAAGAGCATCAACGATGCCCACGGACACGCCGTCGGAGACGAGGTTATCCGCCGCGCCAGCGCCGCCCTCCAGATAGGGACTCGTGGTTCCGATGCTCTGGCCCGTTTCGGCGGCGAAGAGTTCATCGCGATGCTGCGCGATATGGATCTGCTTCAGGCAGCTATGATCGCCGAGCGGATACGTCAGCAGGTGGAATTGCTCCGGGGTCTTCCGGCGGGACTCCACATTACTGCCAGCATCGGCGTGGCCGTCAGCAGCCCTACAGATACCCCCGAATCATTGCTGAAGAAGGCCGACGACGCCCTCTATCACTCCAAACGCTCCGGCCGTAACACCGTCACCTGCCACCGCGATTGGGCTGAGGTTCAGGCGCAATCTGAACTCCTCCCCACCCGCAGCTACTGAACAGCAACCACCTTCTACTGTCGTACTTGATCGACATCTGGTTAGGCTTGACGGCTAGTGGGTCGTGGCGTAGTGTACTGCTCCTCGATTGCGGCGGTTTGCAACGAAGAGTATGAGTTCCGCAGCGACTCCGGCACCTGTCCCAGCAAGCAGGCTACCCAAACGCTCCCCTTGGCGATTGCACCTGAACTCTGCAGCGACCTTCATCAAGCAGGTCTGGAATTCCTCCTACGCCGACGGGGTTTTTAATCGCTCGGCGGAACTTGCCTACTACTTCTTCCTGTCGCTTTTCCCGGGCATCATCTTCATTACCACCCTGCTCGGCATCGTGTTCAGAAACAACACGCAGTTAACCGGAATGCTCCTCGAGTATCTCGGAACCACGCTGCCTGGCACTGCCTTCGAGCTGATCCGAAACGTGATTACTGAAATCACTCAGGCATCCGGCAGCGGAAAACTGACCTTCGGCATACTTGCCGCTCTCTGGACAGCCAATTCCGGCATGACGGCGCTTCAAGATGCCCTCAACGCCGTCTACAACATCAAGGAAACGCGCCCGCTGTGGAAGACCTATGGAATCGCGCTGATCCTCACGGTCGCTGCGTCACTGCTCATCATTGCAGCCCTCACCATCGTCCTTTACGGCGGAGCGCTGGCCCAACTCGTTTCCGACACAATTGGTCTGAAGCCGGAGGTGTACTGGACATGGAAGATCCTGCAATGGCCCATCGCTCTCTTCTTCGTGTCACTGGTCGCCTCAATGGTCTACTACGCCGCACCCAATCTGAAGCAGCGCTGCTGGCAATGGCTAAGCCCCGGCGCCGCGTTTGCGACCCTTGGCTGGGTGGCCGCCTCAGGACTCCTGCGCCTTTACTTCCACTTCTTTACCGCGTACGCGAAAATTTATGGGTCGCTGGGCGCAGTCATGGTGCTGCTGACATGGCTCTACATCACCGGGGCGATGTTGCTCCTCGGCGCTGAGGTCAACATGGTTCTCGAACGCGCAGAGGTCCAGGCGAACGCCGTTCCACCCAAAGACAAACCTTCCCCCAGCGGCTGACGAAGTCCGCCTTCTCGCGAGTATCCTCAATGCGTAATGAGCACCGCACCCGCACAAGCTAAGCTCAACCTCGACCGCGCGCTGTTCGTTCCCGGCGACCGCGTCGCCGTCGCCGTCTCTGGCGGAGCGGACTCCGTCGCGCTACTGCGCGCGATGCTCGACGCTGCCCAGGAAATCGGGCTGGCACTTATGGTCGTGCATGTGCATCATGGCCTCCGCGGGGCCGACGCCGACGCCGACGCAAACTTCGTACGAGAATTGGCAGGGAAGTACCAACTGCACCTTGAACTCGTGCACGTCGACACGCGCGCCCGCGTCGAGAAAACAGGTGAGTCCGTCGAGCAGGCGGCGCGTCACCTCCGCTATGAAGCTTTTCATCGCCTCCTGCACTCCGACGAAATAGACGCCGTCGCAACCGCACACACGCTCGACGATCAGGCCGAAACCGTTCTGATGAAATTTCTTCGCGGCGCATGGACTGAGGGCCTCTCCGGCATCCACCCCGTCGTCCGCGTGCCCCAGACCGAAGGCCGCATCGTCCGCCCGCTCCTCAATGTCCGGCGCGTTGAGATCGAAGCATACCTTCGCTCCCTCGGCCAGCCGTGGCGTGAAGACGCTTCGAACGCCGACACCGCTTTCACCCGCAACCGCGTGCGGCACGAGCTGCTGCCCCTGCTGCGTCGCGACTATAACCCGGGCATCGATCGCCAACTCGCCCAAATGGCCGTAATCGCCCGTGACGAAGAGGCCCGCTGGCAGACCGAACTCGCCCGTCTGCTGCCATCTCTCCTGTTGCCCGGCTCCGCGGCCCGCGGCGGCGGCCGCAGCACATCGACCCTCGCCCAGGAAAAGTCTGTCTCGATTGAAATCCCGCGCCTGCGAACGCTCGACCCCGCTCTGCGCCGCCGCGTCATTCGCGCCGCCGCCGAACACATCGGCGCCTGTCTGGACTTTGCCGAAACGGAAAGCATCCTCAACCTCTGCCTGCGGGAACAAGCGCGCTCAGGAGCAAGACTGACCCTGGCCGCCGGCCTGATCGCCGAACGCACTCCGCGCGAGCTGCGCTTGTCGAAAGCCCCGAGCACGCAGGCCAGCCCCCTTTCGGCCGATGAGCCCACGGCCACATCGACCACGTACACCCTGCCGATCCCCGGCGAAGTCGTCGCCGCCGCTTTCGAGCTGCGCTTCACGGCCGCCGCCGACGTGGCTGGTGCGGCTTCACCCGGTTCCGATTTAGCCGAGGTACGGCCGTGGCAGCCTGCCGACCGGGTCACTCTCGCTCACTCCAGCGGTCCGAAAAAGGTGAAAGAAGTACTGGCAAGGATGCGGATCTCCGGCGACGAACGAGCTACGTGGCCCGTCGTAGCGTGGCGCGGCCAAATCCTTTGGATGCGTGGCGCTAACCTCGCTCCCATTTCGGGCAGCCCAACCATCGCAGCTCACCCGCTACACTGATCAACGAATCGCGCCTCGACACCAACGAAGAAAGATTTTCGTCGCCGAGGGAATGCGCGGAGGTTACCGGTAACCGATTTCACCCTTGTTTCCCAAGGCGAAGGAGTAGAATCTCAACTACCTCGGACGCGCTGCACGCTGGCTTTTTGCACCAGGAAATTTGCACTTCCTTTTGCAGATTTTGCACACGCTGACGCGTCTAATAAAGCGGCAGGCAGATTGCTTGTCTTTGTATCAGCAGTTTAGGAAAAAGAAGGTCGTGATTCGTGAATTCAAAGCTTAAGACAGGCATGTTCTGGGTACTGATTCTTGCGTGCCTGGTACTGCTCTACCAGCTGGTGGTAAAAAATCTTGGCCCGGGCCACGAAGAAACCGTCGCGTTCTCCCGGCTGCTCAATGACGCCGATGCCGGAAAGATCTCCGAAGTCACCATTGAAAACAGCACCGTTACCGGCCACTACGTAGGCGATAGCAAGGCGTTCCGCTCCACCATTCCGCCCAACTATCCCGATATGTACAAGACGTTCCGCGACCACAACGTCAACATCAATATCAAAGACCCAAACAGCATGGCCTGGTTGTCCATCCTGTTCCAGTTCTCGCCGTTCATCATTATTGGCGCTCTCTGGTTCTTCATGCTGCGCCAGATGCAGTCCGGCGGCAATAAAGCGATGAGCTTCGGCAAGAGCCGCGCCCGCCTGCTCTCCATGCAGCAGAAGAAGATCACATTCAAAGACGTAGCCGGCGTAGACGAAGCCAAGGAAGAGCTGCGCGAAATCATTGAGTTTCTCCGCGAAGCGCAGAAATTCCAGAAGCTCGGCGGCCGCATTCCCAAGGGCGTCCTGCTCGTCGGACCTCCCGGAACCGGCAAGACGCTCCTCGCCCGCGCAGTCGCCGGCGAAGCGAACGTCCCGTTCTTCTCCATCTCCGGTTCTGACTTCGTAGAAATGTTCGTCGGCGTCGGCGCAAGCCGCGTCCGCGATCTCTTCGAGCAGGGCAAAAAGAATGCTCCGTGCATCATCTTCATCGACGAAATCGACGCAGTTGGACGCCATCGCGGCGCCGGCCTCGGCGGTGGACACGATGAGCGCGAGCAGACCCTGAATCAGTTGCTCGTCGAGATGGACGGCTTCGAGTCGAACGACGGAGTCATCCTGATCGCCGCGACGAATCGTCCCGACGTGCTCGATCCAGCGCTTCTACGCCCCGGTCGCTTCGACCGTCGCGTCATCGTTGGTCGCCCCGACGTTCGCGGCCGCGAAGAAGTGCTCCGCGTCCACGCGAAGAAAGTTCCACTCGCCGACGACGTCAACCTCAATGTTCTGGCGCGTGGCACACCGGGCTTCTCCGGCGCCGATCTCGCCAACATGGTCAACGAAGCAGCACTCAACGCAGCCCGCGCCAATCGCAAGGCCGTGCATATGTACGACTTTGAAATGGCAAAGGACAAGGTCCTCATGGGTGCGGAGCGCAAGTCAATGCTGCTCACTCCCGAAGAGAAAAGGGTCACCGCGTATCACGAAGCCGGCCACGCAGTTGTCGCCGCGCTGCGTGAACACGCCGATCCGCTGCATAAGGTCACCATTATCCCGCGCGGAATGGCGCTCGGCGTCACCATGCAGTTGCCCGAAGAGGACAAGTACACGGTCACCAAGAAATATCTCGAAACGCAGCTCGCCATCCTTATGGGCGGCCGTTGCGCAGAAGAGATCTTCCTTGACCAGATGACGACCGGCGCCGGCAACGACATCGAACGCGCAACCGAGCTCGCGCGCAAGATGGTGTGCGAGTACGGCATGAGCCGTCTCGGCCCGCTCACTTACGGTAAGAAGGAAGAGCAGATATTCCTCGGCCGCGAGATCGCGCAGCATCGCGATTTCTCAGACGATACCGCCAAACAGATCGACTCTGAAGTCCGCGGTTTCGTCGACGCCGGCTATCAGGCTGCGCATCAGCTTCTCGAGGAGAACGGCGGCGCAATGCATCGCATCGCCCAGGCTCTGCTCGATCGAGAAACACTCGATGCCCACGAACTGAAGCTGCTGATCGAAGGTCAGGATCTGCCACCGGTCAAGGTTCATGCGTCAGGCGACGGAGACGACGGCGGTCACGTCCAACAAGTGCTCAAGCCAGAAGCAGGCCGCGCGCCGGGCTTCACCGGCTCTGGAGCTCCTTCACCCGCATAATTCGCAGGTTGAATCGAACCGGACAGGCGGCCTTCGGGCCGCCTGTTCTTTTATTGCCCGACCTTCACAGAGGCTGCACAAATCCGGACACACCCTTTCAGTAACGGACAGATTCCCATGCTCACCACGAACGAAATCGAACATCTCGTGCAATCCTTCGAAGCCGGCACTGTTCCCGTGGCCGACTTTCATCACCGCGAGCACCTCATCGTCGCACTCTGGTATGCGGCCAACTACGAGCCTCACGAAGCCCTCAGCCGTGTCCGTGCTGGCCTCCTGCGTCTCCTCTCTGTAAACGGCAAGCCTGCTACGGCCTACCGGGAAGACGTGACGGCCCTCTGGATGCTGCGCGCCCATGAGTACGTCCGCCTCACCAATTCTTCACTCTCGCCGGAGACGATGCAGCAATGGCTCCTGCACGCCGCGCGCTATCCCGCGAAATCGGTACAGAAATAAGCGCCGGGACCGTGAAATGGGTCCTAATTCGAGAAAAAGCGATCAAAAGTGGATTCTGGTCGCCGACTGTTGCGGAGGGGAAGGACCTTGCGCCCGTCTTCTCTCGGCTCGTAATCTGATTTCCCGCCCGCTAACTTGAAATATCCGCGCTAATTCACTCAATCCAAACAAATTTTCCTCCGTCACTAAATTGCGGCCTCGACCACCTCAAATTGCTACACTTAGAACTAGAGATGACCCCGTTCAAACGCAGCCAATGGCGCCGACGAATAAGTCCTTTATTATCAAATATGAGACGCATAACCCCTTTGTTTTCAAATATGGAGTGGAAAAAGGTAGGGGTAGGGGGGTACCCCCTCGTGGTTTGGGTCTTCGTGAGCTGCGCCTTTTTATGCCTCGCCGGTTGCGGCTATCACGTGGAGGGCGCGGCAACCCACATCCCACCCGGCATCTCTTCGCTCTCGGTCCCGACGTTCGCCAACAACTCGCTGAGTTACCACACTGAAGTAGCGATGACCCAGGCCGTCATCCACGAACTCAACAGCCGAACGCACTATCAAGTCGTATCGCACGACACGGCTGAGCCCGGTGGCGCGCTGCTGCGCGGAACGATTCTGAGCTTCAAAGCGGAACCGCTCACATACGACTCGACCACCGGCCAGTCGTCGAGCTATCTCATCACCGTCACCGCCAAGGTCGTGCTGACTGACGCCAGCAACCACGTGCTTTATCAGAACTCCAGTTACCTGTTCCGCCAGCAATACCAGACGACGCAGGATGTAGTCAGCTTTATCCAGGAAGATTCCCCCGCAGTAAATCGTCTCTCACGAGACTTCGCAGCCACCCTCGTCAGCGATATGCTGGAGTCGTTTTGAAAACCACCCTGCTCCATCCGGTCCCGTCCGCTCTCCATGGCTGCTGAACAAGTTCGCAGCTTCGTCGCGACAGAACGCTTCCTCGCCGAAGTCAAAACAGACGCGCGCAAAGCCGGCTATGTTCTGCTTGGCGACGAAATCTTCCTGCTCGATCGCGCGCGCCGCGGCACAACGGACGCGCTGGTCGACCCGGAAATGCGCGACTTTTCACTCTCAGATCTCGATCTCGCAGACATCACCATCTTCGACGTGCTCGACCGCGCACGAACCCCGTCGCTGATGGCCCCGTTTCAACTCATCCTTGTGCGCGGCATCAAGGCGCTCTACACGCGAGGCGCGAAGAAAGAAGAGTTCGCAGCCCTCAGCGAATACTTCAAGTCCCCGAATCCGCAAGCGCTCATCCTCTTCATCGCCGATCACATCCGCATCCCGTCTGACCTGCGACGCATGGACCTGCAGGACAAAGACCGCTACGAACGAATCCGCGAGACACTCGGCGAATATTGCGGAGTAGTCGAACTCGGTCGCGTCTCCGAACAGGACGCCATCCGCTGGGTGATCGACACAGCCGAGCAACGCGGGGCACGCTGCGAACAAGACGCCGCGCGCGAACTGGTCGACGCTCTCGGAGCAGACATGATGTTGATCTCCGGCGAACTCGAGAAGCTGGTTCTCTATGTCGGAGAAAAGCGCACCATCACGCTCGGTGATGTCGAGACCATGGTCCTCGCGGCAAAGCAGCGTTCACTCTACGAACTCACCGACGCGATCTCTGCAAAAGACAAGCCGCGAGCGCTCGCACTGCTCGACGGACTGCTGAACGCCAGCGACGGCGGGGAAGACGCCGCAATCGGTCACCTCTACATGCTCGCCCGCACCTTCCGCCAGATGCTGATCATCAACGAGAAAAATGTCCGCGACTCACGCGCCATCTGGCAGGCGCTCTGGCAAGGCTTTCGCATGCCGCCATTTGCCGCCGAAGATCTCATCCGCCAGGCGCGCCGCTATAAGTCGCGCCGCGAACTCACCCGCGCCTTACGACTGGTCGCCCGCGCCGACATCGATCTGCGCTCCAGTCCGCCAGACAAGCGCCTCGTACTCGAGCGCCTGGTAATCGCCCTCGCCAGTGAACCGCCGCCCCCGGCCTCGCCCCTTTTCGCTACACAGCAGGATGTGTTTGCGTTGTAGTCAGCGCAGTTGGCAGCATCGCTGCGCTATGAAACAGTAGTCGCTAAAGTGTTCCCACGTTTCATCTTCCGATGCCTCGTTGTCGCGCTGCTCGCCTGCGGTGCTGGCATCGTCGCGGAGTCTGGCTCTCCAACGGCAAGCGAAAAGCAGACAAAAAAGAAAGACCCGCCAAAGCCCGCATATAGCATTCCGATGCGAGGGATTGGTTTTCGCGAGCCGCTGTTTGAGCGAGCTGTGACCGGTCGCTTCCCCATTTCGCTGAATTTCTTCACGCCTGACCGGCTGCTCTTCACCTTCAACACCAAAGGCCTGCTCGCCCGCAACGTGGAGCACTGCGATGGGCCATATGACGACGATCAACTGGTTCACGCCGCTTTGATTTCTCTCCCTGACGGTAAACCGATCGAAGAAGCACAGTGGCAGTTACACGACCACGAACGATACATCTGGCCGGTCCACGGCGGCGTTCTGTTGCGTCGCTGCCATGTTTTTGAACTCCTGCAGGACTCGTTGACAGGCCATCGCATTCTCGATTTTCCTGCGCGGCCTGTGCTCGTTTTGACTTCACCAGACGGGCGCTCAATTGTCGTCGAAACCCTTCACGAAAAGCACTCACCTGAAGAACACAAGCGGCTTACAGAACAAGCCATGCGCGGCGACGGCCTCATTCCGTCGGAGGACATCGACATCACCATCATCTCGCTCGATTACGCGCGCGTCATTGGGAGAGCCTCTCAGCGCGCGCCCGTGTATGTACCCATCGTGCGCGACGGCTTCTACAACATCCTGCCGGCGCAACATAATCGCTGGCAGATTATGTTTCAATCCATCCCAGGAGAGCCAAAGGAGGTCACAAAAGTCGACAGCAACTGCCAGCCCGCGCTTTCTCCTCTTGCTGACGACGTGTTCGTGCTGGCCACTTGCGTAAGCAATCTCAACTATCACGTGCTCATCGCATACGACCGCACTGGGAAAGAACTATGGCGTGATGAGTGGCTCAACAATCTGTCGCGGCCTGCATTTGCATTTGCTGCTGACAATCGGCGCTTTGCCGTCGCGACCGTGAGAACGTCGTTCGCCAACAACGGATTCGGCATACTCGACGGTTTCTCCGCTCGCACCGAAGACATCACGGTTTACAGCACTTATAAAGGCGAACCATTGCTCTCGATCTCCGTCTCACCGCCGTTCGCGACGGGGCAGAACTTCGCCCTCTCGCCCGATGGGTCGCAACTCGCGGTTCTGAACCACGGCGTGATCGAGGTTTACAACGTGAGCGAGGGAAAATGAAAAACCCCGACCTGTGGCCGGGGCATCAAATTTACAGAAGCAAATTTAGACTGACTTCTTAGCTTTGCTCTTCGTTGTAGTTGCTGCACTTGCGGGCTTGGAGCTGAGGGCCTTCACGCGGGCTGAGAGGCGGCCCTTGTAGCGCGATGCCGTGTTCTTATGCAGAACACCTTTCTGCACGCTCTTGTCGAGTTCCGAAACCGTCTTTTTGTACTGTTCGGCGGCAACGCCGGAATCGCCATTCTCGAGTGCCTCGCGCAACAGGCGCAGGCTGCCGCGGATCTTGCTCTTGTTCGCGCGGTTTACCGCTGTGCGCGTTACGGTCTGACGGGCGCGCTTCAGCGCGGAAACATGGTTCGCCATTCTGTTTTGTAACCTATAGAACTTTCTTAGAATTTCGGATGCAGGCAGAGGTGACTCGATGCCGCATCTGCTGAGCTTTTAGTGTACGGAAATCTCTCGGAAGGGTCAACGCGGCCAGTCTCCATCATTAGTATGAGACAACCGTAACCATCACGAATCGGCACCGTGAAAATTCATTATTTGCTGGTTGACGCAGCGAACCGTCAGCGCTACTCTGTGCCCATCGCAGGCCTATTGCCCATTGGTCTACCTCGCCAACCCGCACACAACACAACAATCCAACGCATATCGTCGCCCCGAAACCTGGGATGTCTTCCGCCAATCTATCGGCCGCAAGCTTCCTTTGCACGTCCACGCCCGTCCTAAACAATGACCGGAGGTCGCCCAGACAGGATGAGAAAAGCGATTGAGATTACGCCAAACATTGAGCCATTATTCGGTACACGCGATGAAAATCTCAACCTGATGCAAGACATGCTGCAAGTCCGCATCGATCTTCGCTCTGACGCAATCCATCTGGAGGGTTCCAGCGAGGACATCGCCCGCGTGGAACGTATCTTCTCTGATTACGAAGCGCTTCGCCGACAGGGGAATACTCTGCAGAACGGGGAACTGCATGGCATGCTGAAGCTGTGCGTCGCCGATCCGAACGTCAGCCTCCGCTCGCTGGTCGAGACCGGAAAGCAGCGTTCAGCTGGCATCAAGCGCATGGTGCAGCCGCGTTCACTCAATCAGCGGCGATACGTTGAAGCCATAGAAGCCAACGACATGGTTTTTGGGGTCGGCCCGGCAGGTACGGGAAAGACATATCTCGCGGTAGCCATGGCCGTCGCTGCCCTCAACGCAAAGAAAATCAGTCGCATCATCCTCGTCCGTCCGGCGGTAGAGGCGGGAGAGCGTCTCGGGTTTCTGCCCGGAACGCTGCAGGAAAAGGTCGATCCATATCTCCGCCCGCTCTACGACGCCTTGTATGACTTGCTGGATCAGACACGCGTCGACAAGATGCTCGAGACTAACGTGATCGAGGTCGCACCGCTCGCTTTCATGCGTGGACGCACGCTCAACGACGCGTTCATCATCATGGACGAGGCGCAGAACACCACCAGCGAGCAAATGAAAATGTTCCTCACGCGTCTCGGCAATAATTCCAAAGCCGTGATCACCGGTGACGTCACGCAGATTGATTTGCCCAATCCAAAGAAGTCAGGTCTGCTCGAAGCGATTGCAGTCCTGAAGGGTGTCGACGGCATCAGCTTCTGCCACTTCGAAGATGGAGACGTTGTTCGCCACAGTCTCGTGCAACGCGTGATCCGCGCCTACGAGGGTTTTGGACGCGATCAGCCATCGCTGCCGTTGGCTCTACCGGAGGAAGGCGCAACCCCGCCTAGCGTGAAACCACAGTAGGAAACGCGATATCATCAAATGTGAGGGGGAGGGTGCTAACGCCCTCCCAAGTTTTTTCTGCACGCAAGCTCGTCCATAACGACCGTGGTTGCAAGCTGCAACGAGTCTGCCAGTGCCGGCGGAACTGAACCTCCGCATGCGCCGTCGAGGGAATTCGCTGTCAACCGCCGCGCTCTCGACGCCTTTGTACTGCGAGCACAGAAACGGATAGGCCTCGACGGCCAGGTCAACGTCTTATTGACCGATGACGAAACCTTGCGAAAACTGAACCGCGAATATCGCGGCAAGAATAAAGCGACGGACGTACTTTCGTTCCCGGCGATGCAGATTGACGGCATGCCAGCTCTGGCTGCCGGTGATCTCGCCGTGTCGCTCGACACCGCTGCGCGTCAAGCCGCGGAGCATGGACATAGCCTGCAGGCAGAGCTGAAAATTCTGCTGTTACACGGACTGTTACATCTCGCCGGATTTGATCACGAAAGCGACTCCGGCGAGATGAGCCAACGCGAGACAGAATTGCGAATGCGGTTTCGCTTGCCGCTGGGGTTGATTCAGCGGAGTCAGAAATGACCCTCGTCCTTGTACACGCGTGCGTCATCACGCTGCTGCTGGTCATCCTCACGCTTTCGTCTTACGTTGACCGGCTCTACTC
>DATMOZ010000129.1:0-3271 GCA_035567995.1 Acidobacteriaceae bacterium | reverse complement strand
ACGGAACCGAAATCATGCGAAAAACATCGGCAATTTAAGGGAATTCCGATTTCTGCTGCGTTCCGATACCCCCAGAAACACCCCTTCTAAAACGTGGCTGCCAGCGGATGTTGTCGGATGTCCATGCGTTTGCCCTTGGGTGATTTCTCTATTGGAGATACCTGCCCGGCCAGCTTGACGCTGTCAAATGCGCCGAGGTGGTGAAGCGTCAGTCCGCAAGTTCGTAGCGTACACTGCGACCGCCGCCTTGGAGCCTGAGCACTCCGCGCGCTGCGAGCTCTGCAAGATCTCGCTGCGCAGTTGCGGCGCTAACCCGGTTTAAGTGCGCATACTTCTTATTTGTCATTCCGCCCACGAATCCCCGCGGTCCGGCATCAAGAAGGGCGTTGAGAGCCTTTTGCTGTCGTACGTTGAGGCGGGATTGCCCATGACGCATCCAGAATCGCGCTTTCGCGAGGACGCGCTCAACCGTGTGAGCGCTATCCGCACACGCGGCGACAATTTGATCAAGAAACCATCGCAGCAGGTCGGTCGCGTCCAAGGTGCCGCGCGACAGTGCCTGCAGCGCATCGTAGTACTCGTTCCGCACCGCCATGAAGCGCGCCGACAGACTGTAAAGGCGTACGGAGCGATCTTCGTCCTGCGCCAGCGCCCGATCGAGTAGCGCGCGTCCGACGCGCCCGTTGCCGTCTTCGAACGGATGGATGAGCTCGAACCACACATGCGCCACGCCAGCACGCAGAAGTCCATCCAGGTCGGCCGGCGGTGCATTAAACCATTCCACAAATCGCTTGAGTTCGTGCGCGAGCCGGTTCCGGGGCGGGGCTTCGTAATGAACGCGCTGCTTCCCGATCGGGCCCGAGACGATTTGCATTGGCGCGGTTCCCCGCAGTTGGCCGACTCGGATCTTGGTCAGCCCCGAACGGCCGGTCGGAAAGAGTGACGCCTGCCAGTCGCCGAGCATTTTTGTTGTCAGCGGTTTGTCGAGCTTCTTGGTGGCATCGATCAGGACGTCCACCAGGCCTTCGACCGAGCGGGGCGGCGCAGGCAATCCTGCCGTTGGCAGGCCGAGTCGCCGGGCGAGTGAGCTGCGCACGGCATTTGGGTCCAAGCGTTCGCCCTCGATGGCACTCGTCGCCACGCCGTCGGAAGTCAGCACCTCCAACTGCGCGCGAAGGTCGGAATCTGGATCTAGTAATCGGGCCATGCCGATCAGCTCGCCCTGAGCTCTGCGAGCGTTGGCCAGCGGTTGCGCCAAGCGGGCAGAATCCCAATAGAATTCCGGCCACTCCGGACGCTGCCAGATCCATGGTCTGAGGGGTTTAGCTGCCATAATCGCCTCAAAAGCTGAGGTGATTGTAACAGCTAATCACCTCACGCAGTGCACCTTCGCTTGCTGTGGATCACACACGCTTACTCGCAAATCCGGCAATCACGATGTGCCCCAGTGACGCTGCGGGATAGCGACGATTCGGTGCCGCGGAGCTAAATCGAACAGGGACTTCAAAGCAGTCTTCGACATAAGTCGAGCTTCCCAGCGCGGTTGTCGCTCGGGTGGCGATAAAGCCTTATATCTAGTGTGACTCATGCAATACCAGAACGTTAGTAGTCGACTATCAACAGGTTTGATACAATAAATGTATGAATGATCGATTTGAGTCCCTGCAGCTCTTCGTACGGGTGGCGAGGACGGGCAGCTTCTCGGTGGCCGGTCGTGAGCTGGGGATGACCCAGCCCACCGCCTCGCGCACGCTCGCTGCTCTGGAGAAAAAGGTGGGAACGGCGCTTTTCACGCGCACCACTCGCGCGGTGACGCTCACGGAAGCAGGGGCCGATTACCTGGCACGCGTGGAGACCATTCTGGCCTCTCTTGATGAGGCGGATCACGCCGCGCGTGGCACTGGGGAGCTCCGGGGCATTCTTCGTGTTGCGGCCTCGACCTCCTTCGCCGTGCGCACGGTGATACCCCGACTGCAAGCTTTCAAAGACAAGCATCCGCAGCTTCGGCTTGAATTCATCTTGAACGATGAAAAGCAGGATCTGATCGGCGAGGGTGTGGATGTCGCGCTGCGGATCGGTGCGCTGACGGATTCGCTGACCTGGACTGCAAAAAAGGTCGGCGCAGTGAGACGCGTACTGGCGGCATCGCCTGCTTACCTTGAGCGAGCGGGGACGCCCACTTCTCCCGCAGAACTGCCGCAGCATTCGATCATCGCAGGTCCCGCTGGGCGCGGAATGGAAGGCTGGGCCTTCACGAAGGATGGCAAGACAACTTCCGTGCGCGTGGAAGGCCAGCTGCTACTGAATGGAGGCGAGGGCGCGACGGCCGCCGCCGTGGCAGGACTTGGCATCATCTCCGCCGGCGAGCTTGGCATGCTCAGAGAGCTTCAGAATGGCCAGCTCGTGCGAGTGCTCCCTGAGTGGAAGATGGGCAGTGCCGACATCAATGTCGTATTACCCGCGGGCCGGGCTGCCAAGCCATCGGCACGCGCTTTCTCTGACTTCATGAGCGCTGAGATTCGAAAGCAACAGGCGCTGTTGGACCGGGCCGATCCCGGCCCTGTGAAGCATGGTTCTGTCGCCGCTGAATTCGGTACACGGGCCGCCTCGATCTGAACGCAGAGCGGATTCGCCGCCAAGGGTAGATTCAGGCGTCGATGATTGTGACGCGCATCGCATACATATTGCAGTCACGAGCAATCGGCCATGCAGTGTGTGAAGCGATGATTTCCCCGCAATTTACAGCACCCCGGCGATTCATTCAGAAACTGCATTACTTCCAGACGGCTTTTCCGGCTACAGAAGGCCTCTAAAAACCACCATATTTCCCTATGGACCAGCGAGAAACCTCTCGGTGGCACAGGAGATAGTTGGTGAGCCTTCAGCAAGAACTTGATGCGTTAACTGCAAGAATCGCTGCGAACAAAAATGTTCCGCGGCAGGTCGTCGCGCAGTCGATGGCGGCCATCAAGGAACAGATCGCCAGCGGTAAATCTGAGCATGCGCTCAAGGCCGGCGATGCCGTGCCTTCCTTCAAGTTGAACGATCACAACGGCGCGAGCGTGAGCTTGAGTCTGCTGCTCGCGCGCGGGCCTCTGGTCATCAGCTTCTATCGCGGCATGTGGTGCTCGTACTGCAACACGCAGCTGCGAGCCCTCGAGGCGGCACGATCTGACATCGAAGCGCGAGGAGCTTCAATCGTTGCGATCTCGATGCAGAACGAGGCCTACAGCAGCAAGACGGTTGCTGAGAATCATCTTGGCTTCCCAAG
>DATMOZ010000128.1:0-2864 GCA_035567995.1 Acidobacteriaceae bacterium | reverse complement strand
GATGCCTTCGAGATGGCCGCGTCCGCCGCAGCCGCAATAGGTTTCCTTCGGGTCGAGAGATACGCAGTAGTGGCCGCCCTCCCACACGCCTTCGCTCCACGGATAGCGTCCGAAGCCGATGCCAAACCCAATGGTCCAGACGCGCACCAGACGGTCGAGTTGACCGCGCGTGGCTGCGATTCCGGCCGCAATGGCGTCAGCGTCATTCATCGCGTTGACGAGGGGAGTGCAGTTGCGGCGCTTCAGTTCCGCGGTTACCTGTTCGGTGATGTGAACGCCCTTCAACTGCGGCAGGTTTGGCGAATCTTCGACGATACCGCCGCGAACGATGCCCGGCAGGGCCAGCCCGACCGAAGCAGCCTGATCACCGCAGAGCGCGATGACCTGGTCGCTGATGACTTCAACCAGACGCTCCATGGGCAGCTCGACCAGCGCGTCGGTCTGCGCAGGATCCGTCGGATAAACACGCACCCCACCGTCGAGCGCGTGGTCCTTCACGACGCCGGAGAAAATCTGGTATGTCAACGTGATGCCTATCGTCTTCATAGTGCAACCAGTCTGTAACCGTTACGGTTACAAATGCTTCAGTCGTACTTCGAAATCTTGTTGATGCCGTTGAACGCCGCCGTCTTATAAGCCTCGGCCAGCGTTGGATAGTTAAAAACCGTGCTGGCGAAATAATCGATGGTGCCGCCGAGGGCCATAACTGCCTGCCCGATGTGCAGCAGCTCGCTCGCGCCTTCGCCGATGATGTGTACGCCCAGAATGTGCCGCGTCTCGCGGTGAAAAATAATCTTCAGCCGTCCTGTTGTATCGCCGCGAATCTGACCGCGCGCGATCTCGCGGTAGTAGGCTACGCCCACCTCATACGGCACGTCTTCTTCGGTCAACTGCTCCTCTGTCTTGCCGATGAAGCTGATCTCAGGAATCGTGTAGATGCCGTAGGGATAGAGTCCTGGATTCGAGCTCACCGTCTCATCGTTGAAGGCGCGCGCGGCCGCGATGCGGCCCTGTTCCATCGAAACCGATGCCAGCGACGGAAAGCCGATCACGTCGCCCACCGCGTAAATGTGCGGCACCTTCGTCTGAAAATTCTGATCTACCGGAATGCGTCCGCGCGCGTCCGCTTCTATTCCCGCCGCGGGGAGATTCAGCTCATCCACATTGCCTGAGCGCCCGACCGCATACAGCAGCGCGTCTCCGGAGACGCGCTTCTTGCTCTCAAGGTTCGCGACTACGACGCCTTCAGCCGTTTCCTCAACCGAGGCCACTTCTTCATTCAGGCGCATGGTGACGCGGCTGTCACGCAGGTGATAGCTGAGCGCTTCGACAATTTCCTGATCGGCGAACTCCAGCAGTTTCGGCCGCCGTTCGATCAAGGTAACCCGCACACCCAGCGTCGCAAACATGCAGGTGTACTCGACGCCGATGACGCCGCCGCCAACCACGATCATGCTCTTGGGCAGGTCGCCCATGTTCAGGATCTGGTCGCTGTTGATGATCGTGGTGCCATTGATCGGCACATTCGGTGAAGTCGCAGGCCGCGTGCCGGTGGCAATCATCACGTTCTCCGCTTCGTACGTATTGGTGCCGCGCGAATTGGTCACGTTGATATGCGTCGGGTCAAGGAAGCTGCCGATGCCGGTCAGCATTTCGATGTTGTTCCTTGAGAGCTGGGCGGCGGTGACGTCGATCTCTGTCTTGATGACGTGCTGCACGCGGAAGGCAAGATCTGACATCGTGATCTTTTCTTTGACGCGATAGTTCATGCCGTACACAGATTTGTAGTTGTAGCCGGAGAGATGCAGCACGGCCTCGCGCATGGTCTTCGAGGGGATCGTGCCGGTATTGATGCAGGCGCCGCCGACTACTTCGCGAGATTCCACCACGGCAACGCGCTTACCCAGCTTGGCTGCGGAGATGGCTGCCCGCTGTCCAGCGGGTCCCGAACCGAGCACCAGCAGATCATACGCACTCATTCAGCCCTGCCTCTAGAGCCAAAACTACCACAGGAGGGCCCGGCTGTTCATGCGGGCGGGTGCTGGCGGAATGCGAATCCCCTTTACACTTCTGGTCAGATGCAACGACACGCCATCACTGACCGCACACGCTTTTCCGGGGATGAAACGACGCGGCTGCGCGCGATGCTCGACGCTGCGGTGCGCTGCGCCAGCGACGGACGCAATGACGGCGCCGACATCATTCAATTGCGGGAAAAAGACCTTTCTGCACGGGAGATCGAAATCCTGGCGCGCGAGCTGACCGGCCGGGTTCGCGCCGCCACCGCGATGACTCGCGTCGTGGTCAATGGCAGGCCCGACGTCGCGATCGCGGCGGGTGCGGACGGCGTCCATCTGCCTGCGAGCGAGACTCTGCCTATCGCGGATGTGCGGCGGCTTTTCTACCAGATCAGCCGGCCGGAGATGCTGATCGGAATTTCCTGCCATACTGTCGAGGAAGTGGCCGCGGCGGCGGCGCAGCAGCCGGACTACATCTTTTATGGACCGATTTACGAAAAGCAGATTGGCTCGGCTGCGCCGGTGGCCGGTGTCGGGCTTGCAGCGCTGACGCAGGCGACGCGCGCGGCACATGAGATTCCGGTCATCGTAATCGGCGGAGTGACGCGCGTCACGGAATGGGACTGCATCCGTGCCGGCGCAGGGGGCGTCGCCAGCATCCGCATGTTTCTGCCGACGGAGTAAGCGCGCGAAGAGGCAGCGCGCTCGCTTTTATTGTCCTGGCATCTAATCGGAATACACTGCTGCCTGTCGCTTCCTGAGAGACGAGAGGAGCATTTCTTTGCAGAATCGAATCGCCGCCGCACTCCTGCTGACCCTTGCGCTTGCGCCGCTGGCCGGCGCGCA
>DATMOZ010000127.1:0-12219 GCA_035567995.1 Acidobacteriaceae bacterium | reverse complement strand
GGAGGAATCGTCTCTACTCAACGTTGCGCAGGATCTTCGCGCGAATCACTGGCGGCTGCAGAGAGACGCCGGCATTGAGACCCCGCCCTCAAACGATTTCTCTCTACGATCATGTGAAATAGGCCCCGGCGTCTATGACATCCATTCTCCGCGCGTTCCGGCGGATGGAGAAATCAAGGACTTATTGGACAAGGCCCTGGAGGTTCTCACTCCGAATCAGCTATGGGTCAATCCCGATTGCGGATTAAAAACTAGAGGCTGGGAGGAAGTCGAACTGGCGCTCACGAACATGGTGGAAACAGCTGCCGTTCTGCGTGCTTCTCTGAAAACGCGGCCTTGAGACTTCCTTCGGGCCATTGTCTCGGGAGCTACCGCCGCAAGCGTGAAGACCCACGGATGTTTACTCTTTCATGTTCTGCTGCGCGCGGCGAAATGCAGAGTCTTTGACGTGAACCGAGCCTTGAAATGGGCGGTCGATATCACCTATCGCGACCAGCACAAGCGCGATTACCAACGAAAGAGCGCCCACCTGCAGCGCATGTAGCAGAGTGCTCCCCGCGCCGAACGTGCAGCTTGAGGCGATCGTGACGAATCCGCCGATGAGCAGAACACACCAGAGCACGCCGGGAAGTTTTGATGCGCTTTGGAGTTCCCGTATACGGCGGTGCTCCGCCATCGCGCTGAGTTCGTACAGCGCATGGTCTTCGGCGGTCAACTGCTCGGGTGAGGCGGTCTTCACAGTCATCAGAATGTGCCACATTTCATTGGTAATCCGTTGGCTCTCGAAAGCGGTGTTCACGTTCCGCGCCATCGCCGGCCAGTCTCGCCCAACGACGACATCGGCATATGATCGCGCGGCCTGCATGAGCTTCACACGCTGCTCATCGGGAAGCCCCTCCGCCAGGCGGTAAACATTCACCAGCGCATTCGCTTCGGCATCCGCGTTCAAGTCCGCTGAGCCGAAGTTTGTCCAGACGGTGTACAGCATGAAGCCCAGCATGACTGCATACGTGGTGCCAAGAATGCTGAGCTGCCAACCAATGAGATCGTTGTGCTGGCGACGCCGGGCCGATGACCAGAGTCCGTTGAGCGCCGCCACGAATAGCAGCGAGCAGACAACGGTGGTGATGACAATAAAGAAATCCTCTGTGATGGTCAGCATTCTCTGACGACCCTCTTGGGTGTACCGGTGCCGAGAGAACCTTATCGAAGCAGGCAGTATATTTCTACTGTTCTTTAACGCGAAGGGCGTACTCTATTTGAGATTCGCGCAGGCCAGGTGCAAATTCTGGAAGAAAAAGGACAGAGCCATGGGCAGATCTCTTTCGCATCAGATACAGTCCCGCCGGCGATTTTTGCAGATGAGCGCAGCAGCGACCGCTGGTGTTCTGACCAGCGGGTGGCAACTCGCAGTCCCATTGCCAGCACGAGCGCAAAGCACTCTCAGTCCAGATGCGGCTTTGAATGAGCTGATGCAGGGCAATAAGCGGTTTACCTCAGGCCACCCAACCGCTCAAGAGCATGACATCGCTCTTCTCAAGAAAACAGTTGATAAGCAGGAACCCTTTGCCGGCGTCCTGTCTTGCGCGGATTCTCGAGTGCCCGTCGAAATCGTCTTTGATCAAAGCATCGGCCAGATTTTTGTTACGCGCGTTGCCGGCAACATCGTAACTCCGGAGATCATCGCCAGCCTTGAGTATGGAGCAGCCGATCTGGGCACCAAAGTAATTGTTGTGATGGGACACTCAGGCTGCGGAGCCGTGAAGGCGGCGATTCAAGGGAAGGACGTCCCAGGACAAATCAGCGCTCTCTTTCCGCACATTCGACCCGCGATCGGCCAGGCGGGCCCCAATCTCGAACCAGCGGTTAAGGCCAACGCAAGGATTCAGGCCGCGCTCCTTCGGGAGTCTTCTACCGTCATCTCGGGCATGCTCAAAGAAGGCAAGCTGAAGGTCGTCGCCGCATACTACGACTTGGGCACCGGCACTGTGACGCTTCTCGAGTAGGCTCCATTACCGCGGCTAAGCGTCATCGTTCCTTTCGTATCCACGCGGAAGTCGAATCATCTTTGCCCGATTCACCTGCGAATCAATCAGGATCCCACCGCCCGCAATTCCTCATCCACAATGCGGTCGACATTGCTATCATTCGCCAGCGCACTGATGCAATGCCTAAGTAGCTATTGACTGAATTAACACTTTGCAGCCAGGATTTCCGCTGCTATCTTGCGGGCATCAACAAGAACCACCTCCGCGCAAACCATCGCGGATTGCAGTGATTGATCGATGTTGTTTCGCCTTGCATCTCTCGATGTGCGCGGACTGTACGATCCGCGCCACCGTTTCCCTCAACCCCTCATACCCACAGCGCATTAAGTTCTGGCAAGCGGTACGTATGCTCAAGTTCTTAACCAAGGTCATCCTTGCAGATGACGTCGTTGTTTTTCGCGCAGGACTAGCCGAAGTTCTGGCAGCAGAACCCGACATGGTGGTTGCCGCCGAAGCCGGCGACTATAAAGAACTGGAACGGGCCATAGAAGCTCACGAGGAAGCCGTTGTGGTTTGGGCGGCCCATCTGCAACCTGTCGTTGCCAATCTCGTCGCCAGCGTTCGAGCCACGCGCGGCCTTTGTATCGTCCTCACTGAACCTTGCGACTCTGGCGCCGCCTACCTTGCGCAGGGAGTTGACGCAGTTGTAGCGCGCGACTTTAGCGGACCGACGCTGGTGGCGGTGATACGCAGTTTGTTACGCGGTGAGGCGCGCTCCGTGGACCTTTTGCCTCCTTCCGCCGAATGCTCCACCACCATGGCTGAGACAACCTGCGAGTGCGATGAAAGCCTCCGTGCGCGTCTCACTCCAAAAGAAATCAAGATCCTCGCGCTTGTGGTCGAGGGCTGCAGCACTGAGCAGATCGCAAAAAGACTCTGCACGCTCGAGAACAGCATCAAGAACTATCTGCGCGCTCTGTTGACCACGACTGGATCTTCAGATCTCTCAGAGCTCGCAAGCTTCACCGTCACTCATCGAGTGCTCGACGGTGAAGAGAACCCTGTAGTGCGCTTCTAATCCTCCGTAGCCGGCGTTCATTCCAGACGCCCGCGTCCCAAATCTGAGGAACTACCGCTGTTCGCGCTTCGCCTGCATCTATGTAGATGGTTCCATGCGGAGATAAGCGGATGAGCGGAACCCCCGCGGTGCACATTATCTTGAATCAAAAGTCTGGCCACGCCCGTGGCAGACTCAGATCGAACAGCTCTTTCGCCAGGAAGGCGTCGAGGCGCACATAATTCCGATCACTCCCCATAGCGACGCTTGCGAACTGGCGCGCCAAACGGTCGCAGAGTCACACGCGACCGTCGTCATGCCGTAGAACGCAAAAGCGGCAGTGGAGTGGCCGCTCGGGAATGAGAAGTTGTGCTCTAAGACTCGTCAGCCCGAGATCCATTTGACGACTGAATGACCGGCGAAACGATGCACCCTCTTATGCTGGGGTTGGCTAACCCAGAAAAAATAATGAAAATAGTTCTTGCCAGAATAGTCCTTTTGGGTTATTCCTTTTAGTAACAAAACAAAGCAGAGATGTTGCCATAGCTTCAGGGACTGGAATATGCCGGTTCCTGTCGACTCGCGGGGTGAGAAGCTCGGAAAAGAGCGTCCTCCATGGATCTGCTAAACATTTGTTAGGCCCTCCCCCGCTATTCTGTACTTCTCCCTTGGTCCTGATTCGCGCCCTCCCTTTTTCGGGAAAATCGGCGCTGCAAACAGAATTGCCGTATTTTCCGGCTTTTGACTTTCCTCGTCCGCAATTTTGCGCCTCGGAAAGCGGTCGCCGGGTTGTGCCTGCTGAACGCTTGATCTCCGTCAAGCAGGCTAAACGCTACTTGAACACTTCCGGAGAGAAAAAAACTCAATGTTGCAAGCCCCCCTTGCTACTACGCCCTCCCCCCGCTCGAAAAAGCCGGCTCGTTTTTTGGCAACTGCCCTCGCTTTCATCGTCATCCTTTTCGTTTCTGTCACCAGCGCAGCTGCACAAGCCAGTGTTAAATCAATCTCCCCGGCCATCGGCCCACTCAGTGGAGGCAACACCATCCGGGTCTTCGGAACAGCCTTTACGCGAAATACCACCGTCTGGATCTGGGCCAATCAAGCGCGCGTTGCTAAGTTTGTGAGCAGTTCGGAGGTCGACGTTATAGCGCCGCCGATGAATATGGCCGACAAGGTCGACGTCGCAGTATTCAACTGTCAGGGCGGCAGTTCCGCCCGCCTGGTCAATAGCTACACGTATTCCGTGAACGCAACCTCAACACCGACGCCGGTGCCCTCGACGTTGACGCTGAATCCCAGCACAGTGACCGGTGGTACGAGTTCCACAGGCACGGTGACTCTAAGTGCAGCGGCACCGAGTGGCGGCACGGTGGTGACGTTGTCGCGTAATAATGCGGCAGCGACGGTTCCGGCGAGTGTGACAGTGGCTGCTGGACAGACCAGCGCCAGCTTCACAGTTGCTACGGTGTCGGGCTCAAATGCGACAGCGACCATCTCGGCGTCTGCAAATGGGACGACGGCGAGCGGCACGCTGACGGTTCAGACTTCGGTGACGCCAGTGCCTTCGGCCCTGACCCTGAGTCCGAGCACGGTGACCGGTGGGACGAGTTCAACGGGCACGGTGAAACTGACTGCAGCGGCACCGAGCGGTGGCACGATCGTGACGCTGTCGCGCAATAATGCGGCAGCAACAGTGCCGGCGAGTGTGACGGTGGTTGCTGGACAGACCAGCGCCAGCTTCACCGTTACGACAGTGTCTGGCTCAAGTGCGACTGCGACCATCTCGGCGTCGGCAAATGGGGCGACGGTGAGCGGCACGCTGACGGTTCAGGCTCCGGCGGCGCCACCAGCGCTTTCGGCGCTGACCCTGAGTCCTAGTACGGTGACCGGCGGTACGAGTTCAACGGGAACGGTGACTCTGAGTGCAGCGGCACCGAGCGGTGGCACGGTCGTGACGCTGTCGCGCAATAATACGGCAGCAACAGTGCCGGCGAGTGTGACGGTGGCTGCTGGACAGAACAGTGCCAGCTTCACAGTTGCTACAGTGTCTGGCTCGAATGCGACGGCAATCATTTCGGCGTCGGAAAATGGGACAACGGCGAGCAGCGCGCTGACAATTCAGCCAACGCTAACCTCAACGGGAACGCCCCTCTCGGCCTGCACCGACATCACAACGTCCGGCGCGTATTACTTGAGTACGGATCTGACCTCGTCGAACACTTGCTTCCGCATCGATGCCGATAATGTCGATCTCAACCTGAATGGCCACACCCTTACTGTTACGGGGGCGGACGCCATAGTTGCCTGCGATAACTGGACTGCGGGTTGCTCAGCGAACGGTACCGGCCACCACGCGAATAGCCATATTCATAATGGCACCATCACTGGCGGCTCGGCCCTGAGTTCCCAGATTCACTACTACGGCGCCAATGGTCTCCGCGGGGGTGAGGTGGACCACGTTACCTTCAATATCGCAGCCGACGGTCAGCAGGCCATCGTTCGCGATAGTGGTGGTGATGGCTGGAAGATCCACGACAATGTGGTGAATTCCACCGTCAAAAACATCGTCCCGTCCGGCGGAAATTACCTTCATGCACGGTACACCTTCGGTGGCTACGCATTCGTTGAAAACGGCGGACAGAATATCTCTTCGACTGTTGGAAATGCATACTCGAACAACACTCTGAACGGTGTGATTCAGGGCGGCATCATGGATGCCTACCAGCACACCACCTACGACAAAACGACCTGCGTTATGGGGAGTGTTTCCGGGGGTCCGGCGGTCACAAACGACTACTGCGTCCTCATGATCGCGGATAATCAGACGGTCACCAACTCAGTTGTCACCGGCCGCGGCCGCGGTATCGACGCGGAAGCCAATAATTCGGTGATCTCTAACAACAAGATCAACGTCTACGAAGACACCACTAATTTTGAGTATGGCGGATGCGAGATCAGTGGTGGCTTTGGTATCCGTGCCAAGTATCAGCCAGCGGACAATGTCGCACCGGGTTTGATCACCATTGACAGCAACGACATAACCGTCGATGCCAGTCATGGGTGCGACGCAGCAGCTCTCCGCTTCACGGATCTTCCTGGGGTGACTAAGGTGGTGGTCACCAACAATACCCTCCACACAATTCCTGGCGGCAACCAGCACGACTCAGGATGGTCTCTCTCGGGAACGGATAAACCAACGTTCGCCGCCAGCGGGAACACATACTCAGGCAGCACCGCCGTCTTTGTAGACTGGGACGGCGCAAATGTCGTAATTCCGGCTGGCAACACTTGGAACAACACGCAGTACGGAGTGTATGACTTCAACGGTTATCTGGGTGGTGGCACGACGAGTGGCGCAACTGGTTTGCCATTCCTGCAGAGTGTCACCATTTCTGACACCCCGGCGATAAGGACTGTTTACTGCACCTCTAATGCAGGCGGGACAGTGACCATCTCCGGCGTCACAACGACTTGCAACTGAGGACACCAAACCGTCCTCTTTCTCAAAAATGGCGCGCGAACATGCGCGCCATTCTTTTTCGATTGAGCCCGAGCAAACCCCACCCGAACAGGCGAAGCTTCAAGGTAGCCCCCAATACCTCGCGCCCCTGAAGCAAAGAATCCGTGCAAGGCCTCCTTACGCCGTTATGATGAAACCCGATGACGAACGCCATCACTGTATCGAAAGAGGACTACCTCAAAGCCGTTCTTGAGGCAGAGAGCGAAGGCCAGTCGGTCATACCAGCACTCCTCGCGCATTGGCTTTCGGTCTCGCCACCCGCCGTCACAATGGCCGTGAAGCGGCTCAAGCGGGACGGCTATCTGGTGGTCAAACCCGACGGCATCCTCCGTCTCACGGCAAAAGGAAAGCAGACCGCTTACCATACGGCTTTGCGACACCATCTGATCGAGCGGATGCTTTCAGAGATGTTTGGCATGAAGTGGCATCAAATCCACACCGAGGCCGAAAGGCTGGAGCACGCTGTCTCTCCTGCGTTTGAAGCGAAATTGATTGAGAAGCTCGGCAGGAAGGGAACTTGCCCGCACGGCAATCGCGTCCTTCCGGAGACGCCCGCCCAGCGCAGAAAGCGCGGCCTGGTCCCGCTCTCCGAATCAAAAGAGACGACTGCATATTCCGTCGTCAGTCTCTACGAGCGAGATCCCAAACTACTTGTCTTTCTTCAGGACCGCGGCATTGTTCCCGGGGCCCGCATCAACGTCCTTTCCCATAACTACGACGAAACATGGCACGTGGAAACACCCCTCGGGGAGACGACACTGGGAAAAGCCGCGGCGGAAAAAGTCTGGCTGAAACGCCGAAAACGTTAATTACAAATTAACATCCGGCATTAACCTCGGTTAACGTGGCATACTGCTCGTAGCAGCAGATGTGCTTAGGCCCGAGATGCTGACCCCGACGGAACCCAGATACGAGACCACCGCGCACCGGCCATCTTTACCAGATGTCTTTTCGAGCGTGCGCGTCTCGCGTTCTCCTCAGTTCTGGCGGCGCGCCCTCGGTTTCATCGGCCCTGGATTCCTGATCTCTGTCGGGTACATGGACCCGGGGAACTGGGCGACAGACCTCGCCGCCGGCTCGCGCTACGGCTACACGCTTCTCTTCGTCATCATGGCGTCGAACCTGATGGCCATCCTGCTGCAAAGCCTCGCAATCAAATTAGGTGTTGCGACAGAACGCGACCTGGCGCAGGCGTGCCGCGAAAACTATAGCCGTCCTGTCGTTGTCGGCCTCTGGATTTTCGCCGAAATCGCCATTGCCGCTTGTGATCTTGCCGAGGTAATCGGCTCTGCCATCGCGCTGCAACTGCTCTTCGGCATCCCCCTCATCATCGGAGTATTGATTACAGGAACCGACGTGCTGTTGATTCTGCTCCTCGAGAATCGCGGCTTCCGCTATCTCGAAGCGCTCGTCATCGTTCTCATCGGGACCATCGCCCTGCTCTTTGGCGTGGAACTCGTCTTGTCTCGACCCGAACTCCAGCCGATCCTGAGACACTTATTCGTCCCTTCACGCGCCATATTCACCAGCCCGGAAATGCTCTACATTGCGATCGGCATCCTCGGCGCGACGGTGATGCCGCATAACCTCTACCTGCACTCCTCGATTGTCCAGACCCGCGATTATCTGCGCACAGCCGGCGGCAAGCGCGAGGCGATACGCTTCGCGAATATAGATTCAGCCACTGCATTGACCATGGCGTTGTTTGTAAACGCCGCGATTCTCATCGTCGCCGCCGCGGTCTTCCACCGCAGTGGTCACACAGAAGTAGCGGAGATCGGCGACGCCTACCAGCTGCTCACCCCACTGCTCGGTTTTACCGGCGCGAGCACCATGTTTGCGCTCGCGCTGCTTGCCTCCGGCCAGAACTCGACCATCACAGGCACGCTCGCAGGCCAGGTCGTGATGGAAGGATTCCTGGAACTCAAATTACCTCCGTGGAAGCGGCGGCTGATCACTCGCTTGGCGGCGATTATTCCGACAGTGATCGTCACTGCGATTTATGGCAGCCAGGGAACGGCGAAGCTGATAATCCTCAGCCAGGTGGTGCTGAGCATGCAATTAAGTTTCGCGGTGTTTCCACTGGTCGCATTCACCAGCGACAGCAAGCGCATGGGCGAGTTCGTAAATAAGCCGTGGATTCGCTCGTTGAGCTGGGCCACGGCTGTAGTCATCGCTGGGTTGAACGGCTGGCTACTGGTGCAGATCTTCAGCGGCCACTCCTGAAACCTTACCCGCGGGCCATGCTCGCCATGCGGTATTCCTCGTACGGTCCCTTGAAGTCTTCGATAGTTCCCGGCTGAATGTGGCGCTCCGCGTCTCCGTCAAAGTGCCAGATGCGCGTTGCCACTTCGTCGATCAGATCGTGGTCATGCGTAACCAGGAAGACTGTCCCCTCATACTTTTGCAGCGCGACATTCAATGCATTGATCGATTCGAGATCCAGGTGGTTCGTCGGCTCATCCAACGCCAGCACGTTCGGCTTCTGCAGCATCAGCTTGCAAAACCAGAGGCGCGCCTGCTCGCCACCCGACAGCGCCGCCGTTTTCTTCAATCGTTCTTCTCCGCTGAACAGCATCTGTCCGAGCAGCCCCAAAATCTCTTCCTTCGACTTCTTCGGATCAAACGCGTGCAGCCACTCCGCAATCGTCGTGTCTTTCGCAATCAATCCGCCGACGTCTTGAGGGAAGTAGCCGATCTGCGCTTCGTGGCCCCACTTGACCTTGCCGTGATCGAGGCTGAAATCCTTTTCCGCGACATCCGGATCAGACGATAGCAGCGACTTCAGCAGCGTCGTCTTGCCTTGGCCATTGCGACCGATCAGGCAGACTTTCTCCCCGCGCATCACCGAAGCAGTAAAGCTCTTGATAACCGGCTGCGAGTCGTACGCCTTGCTGACTTCCTCAACTTCAAGCACATGCTTGCCCGACGGCCGCAGCGTGTCAAACCGAATGTAAGGGCGTTGAATATTCGACCGCGCGAGCTCAGTCGTCTGCAGGCGTTCAACTTCCTTCTTGCGCGAAGTCACCTGGCTCGAACGCGTACCCGCCGAGAAGCGCGCGATAAATTCATTCAACTGCGAAATCTTCTTTTCGCGCTGCTCGTTCTGGTTCTCGAGCCGCGAGCGAATCTGCGTCTTCGCCAGCACCATGTCGTCGTAACCACCGGTGTAGGTGATGATGCTCTGGTAATCAATGTCCGCTATGTGCGTACAGACGCTGTTCAAAAAGTGCCGATCGTGCGAAATCGTGATCAGCGTGCCTTCAAAATGCTCGAGAAAGTCCTGCAGCCAATGAATTGAATCGAGATCAAGATAGTTCGTCGGCTCATCGAGCAGCAGCGCCTGCGGCTTGCCAAAGAGTGCCTGCGCCAGCAGCACGCGCACCTTTTGTCCGCCCTGCAACTCACCCATCTTGCGCTCGTGCAGTTCGTCAGAAATATCGAGACCCTGCAGCAGAATTGCCGCATCGCTCTCGGCCGTATAACCATCTTCGTCGCCGACGATGCCCTCAAGCTCGCCAAGACGCATGCCGTCCGCGTCCGTCATCTCGGCTTTCTCGTATATCTTCTCTCGCTCTTCAAGAGCAGCCCACAGGCCCTTGTTGCCCATGATGACGGTGTCGATAACGCGCATCGAGTCAAACGCATACTGGTCCTGGCGCAGCACGCTCACCTTCTTCGGACGTACTACAGTGCCTTTTTGCGCATCAATATCACCGGCCAGCACCTTCATGAAGGTTGATTTGCCGGCGCCATTCGGGCCGGTCAGGCCATAGCGCCGCCCGGCGATGAAATTGGTTGTCACATCTTCAAACAGAATCTTTGCGCCATAGCGCATGCTCACATTGTTTACAGAAATCATCAGTCTTCGGTGGTTTCCCTTCGTCTATCTCTATTTTAAGCTGCAACGTGAAACCCATTGAATCCGCGGGCGCAAAGGCCTAAAATCCAGCACTTATGGCCGATCGTATCGCTACTTACGCTGAATTCTGGCCGTTTTACCTGCGCGAACATTCAAAGTCGGCCACAAGGGCGTGGCACTTCGCCGGAGCTGCTCTGAGCCTGGTCGCCCTGGCTCTCGCCATCGCAACACGCCACTGGTGGTGGTTACTCGGAATCCCGCTGATGGGCTATGGCGCCGCCTGGATCAGCCATTTCGGCATAGAACACAATCGCCCCGCGACCTTCAAATATCCATGGTGGTCGCTGGTCAGCGACTGGCGGATGTTCCTGCTCGCAGTGGTTGGCAGGCTCAGGCCGGAACTGGATCGCGCCGGAGTCGCGAAAGCGACTTGCGGATGTTCCTGCTCGCGTTGATTGACAGGCTCAGACCGGAACTGGATCGCGCCCGCGTCTCGAAGTAGAAGCGGGAACTAAACCGCGATCACGCGCCCCTGCCAGGCTGCGCTCGTCGCTGCGAACTCGCGCCGTGCGTCCTCGACGATCCGGTGCATCGTCGTGTCATTGTGACTCGGGTCGTGGTGAAACAGCACCAGCTCGCGCACTCCACAATCGCGCGCGATACGCGTCGCTTCCAGCCATGTGCTGTGTCCCCACCCCCGCCGCTCTTCATATTCCTGCGGCGTGAACTGCGCGTCGTACACCAGCACGTCCGCCTCTTTCGCATTCTCACGCAGCACCGCGTCCAGCTCCTGATTGCCGTGCTCCAGATCGCTTGCGTAGACCAGCACCGCATCCCGGTAGCAGATCCGATATCCCGACGCACCCTGCGGGTGGTGCAGCGGAAACGACTGCACGGTCAGTTCACCAAAGGCGACGGGCTCGCGCCCCACCTCGCCAAAGTGCATATCCGCCTGCAGCAACTCGAAGTTCACCGGAAAATAAGGTGCCGACATCTGCCCGCCGAGAACATCGCGCAGGTGACGATTCGAGTGACTCGAGTGGAACGTCACGTGGTTCTCCGGCGAATACAGCGGGCCGAAAAACGGCAGACCCTGCACGTGGTCCCAGTGAAAATGCGTCATAAAAACATTGAGATTTTGCGGGCCAGTGCGTGTCGCGTCCAGGTGAATCCCGAGCTCTCGGATCCCCGTCCCGGCGTCGAAAATGTACGACTCTCCATTCGGCAGCCGCACCTCAAGACATGCAGTGTTGCCGCCATGCTCCAGGTTTTCAGGCACCGGCGTCGGAATAGAACCGCGTGCCCCCCAGACCCGCAGTTCCATACCGTTGAAGGTTGAATCGGGAGTGTGGGTCTTGCGAGTTCCGTCGATGGGTGTCATTGATTTTTCCGGCGCCTAGTTGGAGGTCGCCAGATCGCGATCGGCGAGTGGCTGAGTTGCCGGCAGCTGGTCATACAATGCTGCGCGGTCACGCACCAGGTCCCGGCGGTCAGGATGCGCCTGAATGGCGTCTGTATAGGTCGAAAGCGCGTCGTACCAGACGCGGTGATCGACAAAAATCTTGGCCTTCGCGACCGCATCACTCGTTCCGGCGAGGGCTGCATCGAGCGCCGCTCGTTCCGATCCGCCGACGACCACAAAGTCCGCAGGCGCCGGGCCTCCCCCCGTCATGCCGTTCTCAGGCTTCACCGTCCAGCGATACGTGCTGCCAGGAGCAAGGGCCGGAGCATCAGCCGGATAAGTGAAATGATTTTCCGTCAGCGTGCTTTCAAAGATGGTCGCGCCCTTATC
>DATMOZ010000126.1:0-5194 GCA_035567995.1 Acidobacteriaceae bacterium | reverse complement strand
AGTTTCAACCTTAAGAACTCGGGTGAAGATGGCGTCTACGTTGGTTAGTTGGCGGGTGTAGTCGAAGGCGCGGCTAGTTTATTGGGGTCAATAAGTCCCGGAACGAAGATTGGAGAGAGAGGGACCGTCGGCAGAAACGTTTAGCATGCCGTACTGCGATTGAAATCCATCGAGTGTCAGTTTGAAATTGTAGGGTCCCGGAGGAAGGACTGTAGAAAATGTTCCTCCGCTACCGGTCTTTGTGCTGAGAGGGTGTGTCTGTTGGAATGGAAGGTATGGTGTTATTTCGATATGAGCGTCTTTGACCGGGGTGCCGTCGCCGAAGGAGAGCCGGACAACCAACGCTCTTACAGAAGATCGTTCGTTGAGGATGTGTTGAGAGAGGGTCAGGGTGAGTTTTTTGGTTTTTCCTGATGGTTCGGGGACGAGGGCAATTTGCTTGGTGAAGGTCGCTGGTCTGGCAAGATATCTTGCGGATGCGCTTCCCGTACCTGGAGCTGGCGAACAACGCGGAGAAGTTCGTCGAGCGAAAGATGACGACGGCGGTCGTAAAGCCGACCGCGCAGCCCGCGCCAGTCGAGGTCAGAGAGCGCGAGCCGGTCATGCAGCGGAAGCCTCCGCAGACCGTCCGAAAGAAGCAGGAGCAGAAGCCCGCAGAGGTCAACGAACAGCATCCTTACTTCGAGTAAAAGAACATGGTGACGCTCTCCAAACCGATCAGCGCGAGCCAGGCGCAGGCGTACCACAAAGAGGAGTTCGCCAACGCCAAAGAGAACTACTACACAGAGGGCGAGCGTGTGCGCGGCGAGTGGCAGGGCCAGCTTGCGGAGCGGTGGGGCTTAGGGGGCGAAGTGCAGGAGCAGCAGTTCGCGCGGCTCTCCGAGGGCCAGCATCCGCAGACTGGCGAGCAACTTGTGCGCTATCAGGCCGCGCGGGAGTACAAGAACGAGCGCGGCGACGTGGTGCGTTCGATGCAGCACCGGGCCGGATGGGACGCGACATTCAGCGCACCGAAATCTGTATCGCTGACGGCCTTGGTGGGCGGCGATGACCGCGTGCGCGAAGCACACAAAGAGAGTGTGCGCGTGGCGCTCGATGAGATGGAGAAATACGTGCAGGCCCGGATGGGCGGCAATGCTCCGGCACAGACGACCGGCGAGTGGATCGTCGCAAAGTTCGAGCACGACAGCAGCCGCCCTGTTGACGGCTATGCCGCGCCGCAGCTCCACACGCACGCGGTCATCTTCAATATGACCGAGACATCCGATGGGAACAACCGGGCGTTGCAGCCACGGGAGCTGTACAAGACGCAGCAGTACGCAACGGCAGTCTATCGCTCGGAGCTGGCGGCACACTTGCAGAGGCTCGGTTATGAGATCGAGCGCGCCGAGCATGGGCAGCCGGAGATCAGAGGTTACACGCGAGAGTATCTGGAGGCGTCGAGTCCGCGACGGGAGAAGATCAGAGAGCACATGGAGGCTGCGGGCGTGAGTGGCGCTGGCGCTGCGCAGATTGCTGCACACCAGACCCGCGAAGGTAAGCAGCATCTATCGCAGGAAGAGGTTCGGGCCGCACATCAAAATATGGCCGTTGAGTACGGCCAGCGTGTGCTCGCGGAAGCTGCGCAGCGTGACGGCGTAGAGCTGAAGCCGGAGTCATCGCAGCGTGCGGCTCATCACGGTATGAGCTACGCGCGCGAGCCTGGGATGGAACGCGAGGCTGTTGTGGATGAACGCACACTGATGCGGGATGCGCTGAAGTACACGATGGGAGAAGCACGTCTGCCTGAGATACGCGCGGAGTTCGAGCGCCGCGCTACGGATGGGAATCTTATCGAGGTGGAACGACGGGACGGACGCGCTGGCCGCGCCTACACGACGCGCGAGATGCAGGGCTACGAGCGTGAGATGATCGAGCGAATGAAGCAGGGCCAGGGCACGCGCGATGTGCTGACCGACGGCAAGATACGCGAGCAGACGATGCAGGAGCACTCCCATCTGAGCGTGAGCCAGCGGCACGCGGTCGAAACTGTGCTGACAAGCCGCGACCAGATGATGGCTCTTGAGGGCGTAGCTGGCGCGGGGAAGACAACTTCCTTGGCCGCTGTCCGTGAAGCTGCGGAACGGGCGGGCTGTCATGTCGAAGGTTTGGCACCGACATCACGCGCTGCGCAGAAGCTCGCCGAGGCCGGTATCGAGGCGCAGACGTTACAGCGTCATCTGACGCGAGGCGAGCAGCCGGACGATGGCCGGAAGCGGCTCTATGTGGTCGATGAATCGAGCATGGCGAGCACGCAGCAGATACACACGTTCGTCGAGCGATTACAGGAAAATGACCGTTGTGTTGTTCGTCGGTGACACCCGGCAGCATGAGGCAGTCGAAGCTGGCCGACCGTATGCGCAGCTACAAGAAGCTGGACTGCGGACTGCTTATCTTTGATGAGATCATCCGGCAGAAAGACCCAACATTAAAAGAAGCTGTCGAGCAGCTTGCGCGTGGCGAGGTCCGCGAAGCCATCGGCAATCTCAATAGCCAGGGGCGCGTGCTGGAGATCAAAGACCGCGAAGAGCGCATCGGTGAGATAGCACGCGAGTACGTGCGCTCCCCGGAGCGGAGTTGGTCGTGTCGCCGGATAATGAGTCTCGCCGCGAGATCAATCAATACATTCATCGCGCAATGCAGGAAGAGGGGAAGGTCAGCGGCGAAGAGCATCGTGTGCATGTGTTGTATGCGCGGCAGGACGTGACGGGCGCCGATCGGCAGCACGCGCAGAATTACGCGAAGGGCGATGTTCTCCGTTACTCGAAAGGGAGCAAACCTCTCGGAATCCAAGCCGGAGAGTATGCCCGCGTCACGGCCACAGATCGAGAGACAAACACGGTCACGGTAAAGCGGTACGGTGGCGAAGAGTTGAGCTACGATCCACGCCGCTTGCAGGGCGTGACGGTTTATCGGGACCACGAACGCAAATTTGCTCAGGGTGATCGCGTGCAGATGACCGCGCCATATCACGAACAAAAACTTGCAAATCGTGAGCTAGGCACAGTGGAACAGATCGACAAGAATGGGAATCTCAAGCTGAAGATGCACTCGGGCCGCGAGGTCGAGTTCAACGCGCGGCAGCATCCCCATCTGGACTACGGGTATACGGTGACGAGCCATAGCAGCCAGGGCCAAACCGCCGACCGCGTGTTGATCCACGTTGACTCTGCCGAGGCGCACGGTGAGCTGCTGAATAGCCGCATGGCATACGTCTCCGTCTCGCGTGCTCAATTCGATGTGAAGATGTACACGAACGATGCGAAGACACTCGGGCAAGAACTGAGCCGGGATGTGACCAAGGCGACAGCCCTCTCGCAGCAGGAGCTAGGCGAAAAGATCAAGCCTCAGTCTGTGGGCATAGAGCTATCGCAAGGATTGAGCGTTCGATAAAGACGACGCGCAGCGTTCCTCTGCGATACAATCTTCATTATGGCCGAGTGGTGAAATTGGCAGCCACAGCAGACTCAAAATCTGCCGAGGGCAACCTCATGTCGGTTCGACTCCGACCTCGGCCACCATCTACCGCCTCCCCTCAAGATCAATGCAAAGATTCGCCAGGATGGATCGATCCGGCTGAAGCCGAGTCTTGTAGAAAACGGGCAGAAATTACACATTTTCTTACACAGTTTCTAGCGCGATATGATTATCTCGATGATGTAAAGGAAGTTACTGGCAGACGCAGCGGACTCAAAATCCGTCGGAAGCAATTCTATGGGGGTTCGATTCCCCCTCCCGGCACCATCTAGTTTCCCCCTAAGCCATTTTTTATTAGTGACTTACGACCGCTTCGAATGCGCCGCAGAGTGATCGCGTGCCGATTTCGGGTACAAACTTAGGTACAGTGCGCATCCCATTCACTTTGAATGATTTACAAGATCAAGAGACTTTCATAGCGTCGCTGGGATGCGTTCAGTTTCTCCTATTTACGCTCGATTACGGAGTACGCAGCAGATAATCGGTCCGCCGACGGCGGCAAAAAACCGAGGGCATTTACTTGATGGAGCGAACGTTGAAGGTGAGTTGGATTCAAGACACGGACTTGATTGCTACGACTCAACTCAATGGGCGCGGTCTGCAGTCAACAGTTGAATGGGAAGGTCAACTGTCCGGAAAACGGTGCCAGCTCAACCGGTCGATGCAACACTATCTAATCAGCTGATCTACAAATGCTTACCCTGAAGAATCGATCTGTTTGGCTGATGTGGCCAAAACCTAGCCAGGGTAAGGTTCCCGCTGATCTAACCCTAGCCAGCGCTTTTAGCTTTTGTTTTCAATGAATGTGGGCCTGAGCTGAGTGTTGCGTCGACCCATTGAGACCACCGGACTATTCCGCCAACTGGATAAGTTCCCGGTTTGCCGACCAACAAGCCAGAATGCGAAGGGTAGCCACCCGACCTGGATCCACCGTGGCTTTAGTCGTAAACGAATCGATCAATCAGCACTTCAAGTCTCCTGCGGAGAACTTTTGTCGCTGGTAGATCGTGAGTGAGCCCGTCTACAGACAGCATGAAGACCTCCGAGACCTCTTTAGTGCCAAGGACAGCCTGCGTGTACTTAAGTTGAATCTTTCTGCGCCTTTCGTCAATGTCCGGCGTGACTCGTCTGCATGCCTCATAGAATTCCGTGCCCATCGGAGCATCCACGATTAGCTCCCTCCACGGGTCAAGCAGCAGAGCTTCATAGACCGACATAAGCTTTTCCCGGCTGCTTCCCGGCTTTGCGAGAGCGTGTTCCGCGGCCCGATACTGTGTTTCGAAAAGGTCCTCCAGAACGGCGCCAAAAATCTCCTCCTTGCTCTTGAATTTCCGGTAGATCAGCGGTCGCGATACGGCTGCCTGTTTGGCGATATCTTCGAGCGAGCTCTTCGCATAGCCAAATTTAAGGATGCAGTCGCGGGCGGCATCGAGGATGATTCGTCGCCGTGCTGCATCTCGGTCAAAAGATTTTTCCTGCATATTTGTGCATCGTTACAATTGATACATAATCTGTAACACTGTAACAAGGGCGCAAAAATGACCCTTCATGCCGCATTCATAGCTTAGCAAGTGTCGTGGCTCTTGCGCGCAAGTAACTCGATTTGTGAGGAACCGAACCATGAAGAAGATCTTTGCAGGATTCATTGGGGCAGCGTTGTTATCAAGTTCGCTTGGCT
>DATMOZ010000125.1:0-28163 GCA_035567995.1 Acidobacteriaceae bacterium | reverse complement strand
GAATGATTCGGGGGACCTTGTCTTCCAGGGCGACCTTTCGCCGGGAAACCCGAGCGGCACGTTTCAAGATCTGGGAGTGTATTTCCACTCGAAAGGCACCACTATCGCGATTGCGCGACCCGGTGATCCGATGCCGGGCGGCGGACACTTTGTGACGGCCAGCTTCTTTGTTGCGTTTCAAGTACACGTGAACAACGAGCGCGAAGTCAGCTTCTCCGCGCTTCTGGATACCGATGATAACCATGACGGTAGCCCGGATACGGGGTTGTACGTGTGGTCGCATGGCGTGCTGCACGTGGTTGCGCGGACTGGAACTGTCATCCCCGGCCTGGGCACGATCCGGCATCTGGCGACCTTTGTCACCGGCTTTCCGCCGCCGCCGGTCAACACTCCAAATTCCGGAGCCACGAATAACGATCGAGGGCAGGTGTTTTTCGCCGCGACGCTTACCGACGGCCGCGGTGTCTTGCTGATCGCCACACCAACGGGGCGGTGATATGGAGTGCATGTTAGACGGCATAAGCATGTGCCCATAGGTTCTTGGTCTCTGCGATGGCCTGCCGAGCGTTTTGCGGTGCGAATCCGTTCCAGCGGAAATTCCTTCCTCATTAAGTCAAAAATACTTGACATAGAGTATGAAATAGCTTACATTGTGTCTTGAAATATAGACACGGTAAGGAGTGTTCTATGTCCTTTCGCGAGAAAAGCGCCTGGATATCGATGCTATCGATGGCGGGCATTTATGGCTTCTACTTCTGGTCGGTCATTCACGGAGGGCCGCATGCCGGCCGCTTCCACTTCGCTGGACTGCTGGAGACGATCATCGCGCTCGTGGTTTTGCAGGTTGTGCTGACGGTCACGGCTGCCATCTTTGCGCCCAAGGAGGCGAAGGCGCCGCGCGACGAACGCGACAAACTGATCGAACTCAGGGCGATGCGGGTCGCCTATGCCGGGCTGGCGACGAGCGTGGCGCTCGCCTGCTTTTTCGGCGCGTTCACTCCCCCGATCGTCTTCAACACGAACGCCCTGCTGTTCATTCTTGTGACAGCCGAGATGATGCGCTCCGCCTGTCAGATCGTGCAATACCGGCGCGGTGCCTGACATGGGTGTGATCCGGAACGAAATCAGACGACTGCGCTTCGAGCATGGAGAGATGACGCAACAGGAGCTGGCTGAAAAAATCAACCTTACTCGCCAAACAGTGAACGCAATCGAACAGGGAAAGTATTCGCCGTCACTGGAAGCGGCATTCCGAATCTCTGCCGTGTTCGGCAAACCGCTCGAAAGCGTATTCCACTATTCCAAGGACGAGTGAGCGTATCGCAACGCTACTACTTGTCTTTGGGCACGAGTCGAGCGCCGACTTGTACGTGGCGCCAGGTGCCCGTTACCTGGATGGGCATGACAGAAGTTTTGTTCTTCTTCTTGAAGAAGGGAACGAGGGGCTTCAGCAGCACGGCCTTGATGCCGGTCGTCGTGTGCGAGATATCTGTCTGCGTTTGCAGATCGCCGGTGAGGTGGATGGTCTGGTCGATCAGATTGAAGGTGCCGCTGAGCTGCGCGGTAGCTCCGGGGATGGTGAAGGAGAGCGTTGTAAATGTCGCCACGCCGTCCTTCACGACCGCGTGGCCCTTTGCCTCGCCGATAACTGGCGGTGGATTCGGGTCGTCCTTTGGCGGCTTTTCCATTCGCGTACGCTCGCTGAACGCGTCGACCTTCTGGCGCGTCTCCGGTTTGGTGAAGCGGCCGCCGTTGATGTTGAAGTCTCCCTCCATGCGAAGGCGCTTCAGGAATGGTTCTTGCGAAGATGGCAGGAGAGCGTTCGCTTTAATGGTGATGATGCCATCCATCGGCGGAGCCTCTTTCACGAAGATGCTGAGCAGGTCCTGAACCCGGCCGCGATCTACGTTGAAATTGAGAGCTGCGAGGTTCGGGTCGCCGGCGATGTTGCCGCTCATGAAGACGGTGGTTCTGTCGAACTGCGTCACTACGGATGGCAGTGACACATCTGCCTTGGTTCCGTTGACGACCGCTTTATATCTGCTCGTCAGGTGGACCGCATGGCAGTCCTTCACGCGGAAATCGGGCGTGTCCACAATGCCCTGCGTGTCGATATGCCCGAGCCGGCCGCTGAATTTTCCGGATGAGGAAACCGTGCCGGAGACGCCGCCAAACACGCCGAGGTCAGCGCCTGCCAACTTGTAGGTCGCGTCCACTGGAGTTTTGCCGGGATCGTCGATATCGATCGGACCGACGGATCCCTGCGATTGCACCTCGCCCTTCATCACGGGTTCGATGAGCGTGGTTGAAAACGCAATCGCGCGAGTGGCGCCGACGTGATCGAGGCGCAGGCGATGGATGTCGAAGTGAAGCGGGGGCTCGCCGGAGTGCCGGGTGATGTCGAGTTGCGCTCCGTCTGCGATTAAGTGCGCGACGAATATCGTCGATCTTTTTGCTTCCGAATTGTCGTTACCGCTGGCGTTGCTGCTGCCGGCAGGGGGTATCTGGACGTGCAGTCCTTCGAGCTGCAATGTCTGAAAGCGCCTGGGCGCGAACAGGATGGTCGCGTAGCTGCTGGAGGCCTGGAGCCGGACGATGGTCGCAAGTGGCGGCAGATCTTCAGCGCCGCTCCGATGAAGCGTGAGCCCCTCGGCGACGAACCCCGGGCTGGGGAAGAAGACGAGATGATACTTCGACACGTGGATCTGGCTGGAGAAGCTTTGCTGCAGACTTTGCAGCACCGTAGTCTGGCGATACGGCCAGCGGACCAACAGAACAACGATGAGGCCGAACAGGGTGAGAAGCGCAAGCCCGGAGACGACCTGCAGCCAGCGAGGCATTCGCGAGTGTGAGGTGAAGCCGGGGACTTGCACGCGAAAAAGCACCTGCCGGGAAGTAAGAGACGCCAGGCGTCACGCACTGTAGGGACGCCGGTCTTAATAGCAGATGTGAGTTTTGCGTTGGCAGTTGTGCGGGACGCGGGCCATCCGGGGCTAAAGCCCCGACCGAAAGACAAACGTGATGTACGGGCTGAAGCCCGTACATCCACCGAAAAAGGCGACGAACGCTATGACCACGCCTTCGCAGCGGTGTCCACCTCTTCATGCCGGTCGAAAGAAGGATTCGGTGTCGAAGGGCGGCTGTAGAGATACCACGCGAACCAGGCCGAGGCAGTCCACAGATAAGCACCGGAAGAAAGTTGAAGCCCAGCAATCAACATTGCCATTACTGTTCCGCTTATGACCATGAAAAGCGCAGTCGAATATTTCGGCCTTTTCGGATTTGAAAGAGTAAGCATGACGGCGGGAAGCAACACGATCTCGTCTGTCATCCATCCGTAGGGCGATGTGACCAGAGCTACCAGCATCACCGGCATTCCGTGGGTCCGCCAGTCCCAGTTCGCCCGGTTGCGGGCATAAAACCAAATGCCCCATGCGGTCGCGGCGAGGGACGGGACCAGTTGTACCCATTCGACCCTGGGAGCGATTAGATAACGCAGAATATAAGCGGGCGTTTGCAGAAATTCGTTGCTGAGTACCGCGCTACGCAGCATCGCCAGGTACTGAGGCCACACGAGCGGGTCAACTCGCATAGCGAGCGCAGTCGCGGCGATTAGAGCCAATACCAATCCCGCGACCAGGCGAAAGCGTCGACGGTATATGCAATCGACCAGGAGGACCACCCAGAACACGAGAAAAAGGTGCGGCTTGATCGCCATGAAAAGAAGCGCGGCGCCGGCGATGAGGGGCTTGCTTCTGTGGAAATACAGAAACAGAGAAAAGCCCAGCAGGAGGAACGGTGAACTCTGGCCGGACGCGAGACAGCCCAGCACCGGTGCGAAACAGAACGCGAGGATGCGGTCTTGCGGTGGCATCTGAAGCAGGCGAAAACATACGAGAATGCAGCCGATCGTTGCGGCCATCCAGAAAATCAATCCTGCCCGGGGGCTTCCCAATGCCAGGGGCATCGTTAGAAAGAGCGCCCATGGAGGATTGCGCATGATGATCGGTTTCGACGGCTGGTATCCCTGCGTCTTCTCAATTGCAAGGACCTGCGACCCGGAATAAGGGTCTTGATGATGCGCGAGAAGTTGCCCAGCGCTCCAGTAGGAGATGTAATCCTTTTCTGCCGGCTTGCTGGCAACGGCAATTACAACAATCGTCGAAAGCAGGATTAGACCGACTACCAACCAGCGCGCAGTTTGCTTCATTTGAAAAGAAATCTTCTCCGCCTGGATGTTAGCGCAGCGAAGCATCCGCAGTGTGAGATTAAGGGACTTGCGCGCGAAAGGGTACCTGCGCGGGCAGTTGTGCAGTGGTAAATCCGAGGGCTCGACAGGCGCAGAACAACCCGCGCCGCTGGGGAAGCGGGGTTGAGGGCCGTTTCTTCATCGCATTGCGTTCTTTTTTACGAGGTCCCGAAAGCGGAAAAACAAAGTCTGCAATGAGCCGATGTACGACGTGGAGCTAGAGATTGTTACTTGCCGGACAAAGAATCATCTTGTTCGGCAGCGCTGATCTCGTCCAACGCGTTGGAGCCGGTATGAATCGAGGTTTCGCTTAACGTGTTGGAGCCGGTATGGATCGAATTGTCGTTTAGGTTCGACCCGGTATGGATCGAGTCAGGATTTGGTTCGCTCTTTGGCAATGTCATGGATCTTCTCCTTATTGCAGTGCTAGGGGCCCACCGATTAATGCAGCTTGATTTTTGCCAGGAGGGGTTGCATGGCTGGATCTAGCTTCAGGTCAGAGAGGGGAACACGATCTCTCTGCGCCTGCCGGATCAAACGAAGCGCGGACGCCTCGTCTCCGACGGTATCATACGCTTCGATTGCGTTGATCAATACAGTTTGATTGTCGGTGGGGGCCCGGGCGAGGGCAGCCTCTGTATGGGTTCTTGCCATGTCCGGCAGCCGCTGCCGAGCATATCCGAGCCCGAGCCACGACTGGGCTTCGAAATTCTGCGCATTCAGGCGGACTGCGCTTTCGGCGAGCCGGACGACGTGGCCCAGGGCTTCTTCGGCCTTTTCCTTGTTTCCGAGCCATCGATACGCCAGCTCGAGGTAGGCCCAGGGCAGGAAGTCTTTGTCGTCCAGGGCAAGCGCCTTCTGATTCATGGATACTGCGTCCGCGTAACGGCCCTGTTGCAAATAGAGCAAGCCGAGATTGCCATATGCCTGATAGCTGGGCGCGAGCTGTAAGGACTTTTGCAGCGCCTGTTCGGCGAGGGGATACTGGCCAGGGTCGCCTTTGTCCAGGTAGGTGGCTCCCAGATTGGCATACGCCTGAGGATTGTCAGGGCTGAGCTGCAGGGCGCGCATCTCCTGCGCTATTGAGTCATCGAAGCGCCCGTGCCGGTCATAAAACAACGACAGTGTGTTGTAGCCATCCCAGTCATCGGGTTGCAGTGCCGCCGCGCGTTTGAAGTCGTCTTCCGCTTCCTGCAGGCGCCCAGCGAGTTCGTGCACTTTCGCCAGTCCGCCGATGGCGTCCGCATTTCTGCTGTCGATGTCCAGAGCGCGCTTATATTCCTCTACGGCGAGATCTGTCTTTCCCATGGCGGCGTGGATGCGGGCAAGCGTGACAAACGTGCGGGGCAATTGCGGATTGAGGCGGATCGCCTTCCTGCAATTTTCGAGTGCGAGGTCGAGCCAGGCGGTGTCTCTGTCGAGCTGGCACTTCAGCCGATATGCCTCGCCCTGAGCGGCAAAGCCGAGGGCGAAATTGGGGTCCTGCGCGGTCGCGGTCTGCAGACGGTTGATGGCCAGGTCGAGATTGCCGGGCTTGTCGTAGCGCTGGATGTAGCCGAGTGCTTCGATGTACAGATCGTAGGCGGCCGGGTTGCTGCTTTTTGCCACAGCGCCGTCCGTCACCGTGACGTTGAGCAGGCGGCCCAGTTGCACAAGCGCATCGCGCTCGACAGCTGCCAGATCGCCGGTCTCGCTGGACGCGGATACGGAGCCGATCTGCCGCATCGTTTTTGTATTGATGAGGTTCAATGTGAGTGCAATATTTTGCGCAACGCGCAGGATGCTGCCCTTGATGACGAGGGTCGCTCCGAACTCCTTCAATGCGCCGGCGGGATCATCGATCTTGCGGGCGCGCACGCTGCTGGCAGGCACGACCCACAGCATCTTCTGGTCGATGTCCAGATTTGAGAGTTCGCCGGTCATGCTGTCCATCAAGCCCGCTGCGACGGCCTGATTCGCAGGATCGTTGCCGATGTTGTCGAACGGAAGCATGGCGATGTGCTTCTCCGCGGGACCGAACATCACGCCACGCACGCGCTCGCGGACCGCCGGTACCTCGAGAGTGACGAATGCGATGACGACCAGGGCCGCGCCGGTAATTGCGTAGTAGCGCGCGTAGTGACGGTGCGTCGCCTTGACTCTGCGGAACAGCGTGCGACGGCCGAGCTCGGGGGCTGCGATGAGCGCAAAGAGCTCCATGGGTGCGGGATGGCCTTTGAGTTCGTACGTGCCTGCGGATTCAAAGACGATCTGCCGGTTGGCCCGCGCAAGATCGCGGAGGATGCTGGAGACAAGGACCTGGTCGGGCTGCGCGGCCGACTTAATGCGGTCGGTCAGGTTGACTGCGTCGCCGTAGACGTCGCCTTCTTTTTCGGAAACGAGGCCGTAATGCACGCCGATGCGGATGTGTATGCGCTCTTCGTCGAGGACAGATGCGCGCAGGGCCTGCATGCGCTTCTGCAGCGCTGCCGCTGCGAGCAATGCATCGGGAAATTGATCAAAGACGGCAAAGATGCTGTCGCCGATGGTTTTGACGATGCGGCCGTTGGCGTGTTCGATGACAGGAAAGAGCGCGCGATTGTGGCGATCGAGCATGCGCATGCCTTCCTGATCGCCATGCTGACTGAAATATTGTGTGGAGCCGACGATGTCGGTGAAGAGGATGGCTTTGGGCTTGGGACGACTGACAAGATCTGGTCTCGCGCGCATAGCCGCCGTTTTCGCAGGAATGTGACGAGCCTACATGTGGCGGTTGTAAGGGTCAACCGTTTCTATGCGGTTAACAGCAACAGGAAAGGCGGCGCGGGGCCGCCTTTTCTGTTTACTCCGCCTGGCTACGAGTTACTTACTTTTTAGAAATTACTTACTTTGCGGTCGGTGATGGGATCGCGGCCTTCGCTGGTTACGGTTCGGACACCGGGGCGCTCGTCTTCGCGGAGCGTCCGCGTTGTTCCGACGCGTTCGGTGCGCTTTTCTTCGGTGGAAACGCCGTGGGAGCTTACAGACTTCTCACCGGAGGAAGCGATGTCTTCTGCGCCGGTCTGCTTGAGAACGTCCTTCGCCTTGGAGATTTCGTTCGAAGTATCGCAGTGGACGGAGAGCAGAATTCCGCCATCCTTCACGCGGCCTTCATAGCGTTTCGCTTCGTACTCGGGGATGCCCATGCCGACCAGCGCGCCGACGAGGCCGCCGACCGCACCGCCGACTCCAACGCCAGCGAGAGCTGCCATGATGGGACCCGCGGCGATGAGCGGACCTACGCCTGGAATCGCGAGTGCGCCGATACCGGCGAGCAGACCGAGCGTTCCGCCGATTGCGCCGCCTGCGGCTACGCCGGTGGTTGCGCCTTCAGGGGCCTTGGTGTTCTTCTCGTGCGCGAATTCTTCAGAGCTCTTCTTGTCTGCGAGCAATACCGAAATGTCATCGTTCGTGAAGCCGGCGGCGTTCAGCCGATCGACTGCTGATTCCGCTGCGGCGCGAGTGGGATAAATTCCGAATACTGCCGTGTTTTTACCTGCCATATCGAATCCTTCTTTCGTAAGAACTGTGGGGTGATTTAGTTTTAGGGTTTCGTTTTTGGAAAGAATTACGTCTTCGGTTGGACAGTGAGCTTGTCCTTCACCTTGTCGGCACCAGCGATAGCGGTGGCTTTTTGTACGACACTCTGCTTCTCTTCGTCAGAGCGAACGGGGCCTTTCAACGTAACGACTCCATTCGTGGTGATGACTTTCACGTTGTGCGCGTATGTCGAAAGAGACTTGTCGTCCATGAGCGCCTGGCGAATCTGCTTTGTCGTGTCGAGATCAGCGGCGTTATTTGGCTGCTGATCTGCGGTTTTCATATGCACTTTATTTTTTGCGGAATTGTCAGGAGCAACTGTTGCGGGCGGAGTGCTTGCGTCCTGTGCATGAACCTGAACTGGAGCCGGTGCAAAAACGGCCAGCAGGAGCGCTGCACAGCCGCACAGAGCCGCGACAGTGTGCTTACGGGTAAGTATCACGTGTGTACCTCGAGTTGTTGTGTGGAGAAACGATGCTGAAGCGGGGCGCCTTCACGCTTCATGCAATCAGGAAATGAGATGTGCGCAGAAGGACCTCAGTTGTATTTCGAGATAATTCAGAACGGCTACATGTGGGCTAATCCATTCGGACTAGCTCATTCTAGTCCAGGCGCTTTGGACGCGGTTCCAACGCGCGACCGACCGCGTTGAGCAACCCCGCAACGACAGCAAGGGTGCGACGGCTTTCAGCGGTGGTGAAGGAGCGGAAGAGTTGCCACAGGCTCGGCGTTTTGATTTGTCTTAGATTCGCGTCGGTGAGCGAATCGGGAACGGCGTTCACAACGCCGCGAAAGATTTCGGGATCGAGTTTTCCCGTCATCCTGGCTACGACGACGAGGTTGCGCAGCGCGCGAATCGATTCTGGAGTGTCCAGTCCTTCTGCGAGGGCGGTGACGATGGCGCCGCCTTCAGCGGTCGCTCCGCGCAGCGTGCTCATCACGCCGGAATCATGGAGAGCCTGCAGCAATTCGTACCATTCCATAATCGCGGCGGCATGCGTTACAGGAGCGTTCTGCAATTTCGCGATGAGCTCGGCGCGCACATCGCGCGGCGGCATTTGTAGTGGGATCGGTTTCGCCATGGTTGCTACCTGTGCCTTCGCTTACTTGTGAGTCTCGCTGAGATCGATCTGCACCAAGCCGTTTTGCGTACGTCCGTTTCGCGGCAGTCCGTTGCCGGGCATGTGGTAATCAGGGCGTCTCCACTTTCGCTCGACTTCCACTCCGTGTTGCGGCGTGGGGTGACCGAAGCGGTGATTGGTGCGCGGCAATGGATTGGGCAGATGGATGTCATGCGCGACCATGTGGACGGCAGCCTCTTTGTACGCAGGCGTGTCAGTTACGCGATCCGCGTAGTTTCCAGTGAGGCGATTTACTGGCTCTTCGGCGGAGTTCAGCGGCGCATACAACTGCTTTCCACTGACCCGGTCTGTCACAAGAACGCGCAAACGATTTTGCCCATAGCGCGAAATGAGGTCGACCACCTGTCCGCTACTGAGATTTCGTTCCGCGGCGAGCTCGGGTGAAACTTCGATGAAGGTATCCGGTGTTTTCGCCTTTATGCCGGGCACGCGATACGTCATGTTGCCCTCGTGGAAGTGCTCGAGGATGCGGCCATTGTTGAGGTGCAGATCGTATGTGGTGTCGGGCTGGTCGCAGGGTTCTTCCCAGTGGACGGGAAAGAATTTCGCCTTGCCATCGGGGAATGGAAATTTCTCGGTGAAGAGCAGCGGGGAGTCTGTTCCATCCGGCTCAACCGGCCAGCAGAGTGTTTTGTAGCCGGCCAAACGCTCGTAGGTGACGCCAGCGAAGATCGGGGCAAGGGCGGCGCACTCATCCATGACGTCAGAGGGATGTTTGTATTTCCAATCCGCGCCGAGCGCATTTGCGATGTCCTGAATGATGCGCCAGTCGGGCCTGCTGCCGGGTATCGGCTCGAGTACTTCGTAGAGTCGCTGGATGCGGCGCTCTGTGCTGGTAAAGGTTCCTTCCTTTTCGACGCTTGGGCATGCGGGCAGGATGACGTCGGCATAGCGGCAGGTTGAGCTAAAGAAAATATCCTGAACCACAAATAGTTCGAGCTTCTCAAATGCGGCGGCTGTGTGATTCACGTTCGATTCAGCGAGCAGCATGTCTTCGCCGACGACATACATCATCTTCACTTTGCCGTCGTGAATCGCGTCGATGACTTCGTGATTGTCGAAACCCCTCTTCCTGTCCAGTTTCACGCCCCAGGCCTTTTCGAACTTGTGACGAATTTCGTCATCTTCGACCGGCTGATAGCCAGGGAACATATCGGGCATTGAACCGAAGTCGCTGCAGCCCTGCACGTTGTTATGTCCGCGCAAGGGATAGCTGCCTGCGCCGTGACGCATGTAGTTGCCGGTAAGCAGGAGCAGATTTGAAATCGCGGTGGAGGTGTCGGAGCCGCCGCAGTGCTGTGTGACTCCCATCGCCCAGAGGATGCAAACGCCGTCGGCCTTTACGATTTCGTGGGCGATCGTTGTCAGCGTGTCTTCGGGAACTCCGGTGATGCGTTCGGCGAACTGCATCGTGAACGGCATGAGGCTCCGCGCGTATTCGTCAAAGCCGTTCACCCATTGGCGCACGAAGTCCATCTTCGCCAATCCGTGATCCAGAATGTATTTGGCAATCGCGTTGAGCCATACGAGATCGGTGCCGGGCCTTGGCTGGATGAAGATGTCTGCGCGCGCGGCCATCTCGTGCTTGCGCAGATCAGCGACGATCAGCCGCTGTCCATGCAGCTTGTGTGCGCGCTTCACACGCGTCGCAAGGACGGGATGACTTTCAGCGGTATTGCTTCCGATGATCAACACCAGGCCAGCCTTCGCGATTTCCTGAATGGTGCCGGTGTCGCCGCCGTAGCCTACGGTGCGGGCGAGTCCTTTGGTGGCAGGGGTCTGGCAGTAGCGCGAACAGTTATCTGTGTTGTTGGTGCCGACGACGGCGCGCGCGAGTTTCTGCACCAGGTAGCTTTCTTCATTCGTGCACTTCGAAGAAGCGATGAAAGCCAATGCGTCTGGCCCGTTTTTCGCTTTGATTTCCTGGATGCGGCGTGCGATGAAGCTGAGCGCTTCTTCCCAACTCGCTTCGCGGAACGTGTCGCCATCGCGCATCAGTGGCCGGTTCAGGCGGTCCTGGCTATCAACGTAGTCCCAACCGAATTTTCCTTTGATGCAGGTCGAGACGCCGTTTGCGGCGCCAGCAAAGGGCTCCACTTTGAGGATGTGACGGTCTTTTGTCCACATGTCGAAGGAGCAGCCGACGCCGCAGTACGTGCAGACGGTTTTGGTTTTGCGGATGCGCGCGCGGCGCATTGCGGCTTCAGTCTGTGAAACCTGGAGGATCGCTCCGTATCCCGTCTCCGGCTCGAGACCTTTGACTACGTCGATCATTTCTTCCAGGGCTTTTTCAGGCAGGCCCGTCAAGTAGCCCGCCTGGCCCAGCATGGATTTTTCCATGAGCGCGTTGCATGGACACACTGAGATGCAGTGCCCGCAGGAGACGCAGCTTGATTCATTGATCTGCGCGCCGCCATCCCATAGCACGCGTGGATGCGGGTCTTCCCAGTTGATCGAGAGCGTTTCGTTCACCTGCAAGTCCTGGCAGGCTTCTACGCAGCGACCGCACAGGATGCACTGGTCGGGGTCGTAGCGGTAGAAGGGATTGCTCATATCCTTTTCGTACGGCTTTGGCCGGTAGGGAATCTCCTGGTGCTCCACGTTGAGCATCGCGGTGGTGTTGTGCACTGTGCAGTTTTCGTTGTTGTTGTCGCAGACGGTGCAGTAGAGCAGGTGGTTGCCGAGGATGACGTCGAACGCCTCGCGTTGCGCCGCGCGAGCCCGGGGGCTTGCGGTGGCCGCGTTCATTCCGGGCTGCACCCGCGTTCCGCACGCACGAACCAGTTCGCCGTTTACTTCAACCATGCAGGTATCGCATGTCTGGATGGGGCCTAGTTGCGGGTGATAACAAACTTGCGCGAGTTCGCGCCCGGCCCGATTGATGACGTCCACAAGCAGTTCGTCTTGCTGGGCCGAGACTTCAATGCCGTCGATTTTGACGGTGAATGAATGGGGTGAAAGCGGGGGGTCGGCAGACCCGATCGCCGCGGGAGGCGCAGATGGATGGGGGGCCATTTGACCTTCGATGCTTCCGCCGTCGCTCAGGTCTATACGACTAGTCGTAGGCCGTTTGTGGGTCGCCGAAGCACTACGCTGGGCGAATGCGGGCGGGATCCCCGCCGGAGAAGAGCCTTAATTGAATCGCTTCCGCGAGATGATTGCGGCGGAATCTTCGGTACGATCATTGTTCCGTAGGATCATGGAGCGCATGCGCGAATGGGAGTCGACGCTGGGGTGAAGATTGGCATACAGGGCGAGGTTGGCTCGTACAGCGCAGAGGCGGCGTCCGCCATGGTGCCGGGCGCTGAGTTGCTTTCCTTTACCAGCTTTGCTGATGTCTATCAGGACCTGCAAAGCGCGCGCATTGATGCGGCGGTGCTTCCGTTTGAAAATACGCTGGTTGGTTCGATTGCTGAGCAGTATGACCTGCTCGCCTCCCATGCAGCGGAAATAGTGCAGGAATGGGTGATTCGCATCGAGCACCAGGTCATCGGTTTGCCGGGCGCAGAATTGAGCCAGGTGAGAGAGGTCTTCTCGCATCCGGTCGCGTTAGAGCAATGTCGCAGATTTTTTGCGGCCAATGAGCAAATCATCGCGCGTCCCTATTACGACACCGCAGGCAGCGTCGCACACATCATGACGGTGCGGGACGCCGGCGTTGCTGCCATCGCGAGCCGGACGGCAGCTGTGCATTACGGCGGCGAGATACTGGCGGCCGACGTCCAGGATGATTCCACTAATTGCACGCGGTTCTGGTTACTGCGTCGTTCAGGGGAGGGGATGCAGGTGCCTGACGCGAATAAGGTGACCGTGCTGCTCGAGCTTCCGCATGAGCCGGCTGCCCTGTCGAAGGCGCTGGCGGACTTTGGGATGCGCGGTTTTAATCTGACCCGAATCGAGTCGCGGCCGGTGCGGGGCAAGCCCTTTCATTACCACTTTTTCCTAGACTTCGAATGCGCGACCCTTGCAGAAGCGGATGTGGCCATCGCTGCGCTGCGGACGCGAGGGAGCCGGGTGCGGGTTCTGGGCCGATATCGCGCTGCGCAGAACCCGAATGCCTAATGCCTGCGTGGTGAGTGACGCATTCTTTCGTACCTTCTGGCGCTAAGAACCTGTATTCTCGCTAAAATGCCGGACGCAGGCCGGGATGGGGTGTGAACTCTGAGGACGGGAGCCGAAGCCGAGCACGTCTACGCGCACAGCGATCAGGATGCCCAGCGCATCTCGCGGGTCATTTTTGACTACGCGGCGAAGATCGGTGGCGAACAGGATACGGATGGATTGCTGCGCCTGAATGCCGATCTGGCGCGAGATCTGCTGGGCGCGGATCGCTGCACCATCTGGCTTATAGACAACTCTTCTCAAGAGCTTTGGACGAAGGTCGCCCACGGCATGAAGGAGATCCGCGTGCCGATCGACCACGGCCTGGTCGGCGCCTGCGTCTCGAGCAACAAGCCGATTCTGGTGCAGGACGCACACGCCGACAGCCGGTTCAATATTTGCGTCGACCACTCCAGCGGATATGTCACGAAATCTGTTCTGTGCATTCCGCTGCATTCCGCCGACGGCAAGGTGATTGGGGCTTTCCAGGCGCTAAACAAGCCCGGCGGATTTACGGGAGATGACGTGCACATGCTGGGTCTTGCGGCGTCGTACTCTGCCTCAGCCATCGAGAGCCAGAGGCTGAGGAAAGTCGCGGAGTCTGCGCGCATACTGTATCGCGAACTCGGCATCGCGCGCGACGTGCAGGAGAAGCTTTTGCCGGTGAGTCTGCCGAAGGTGCACGGCCTGGACTGCGCGGCGTATTGCCGGCCTGCGAAATTTGTCGGCGGCGATTATTACGACTTCGTCGAGTCATGCGGTGATGCGATGGCGTTCACGCTGGGCGATGTCGCCGGCAAGGGCATAGCGGCGGCAGTGATGATGGCGAGCATTCAGGCATCGCTGCGCGCACAGTTCGTCAATGCGCCGCCTTCGCTGGCCGGCATGATGAACAACTTCAATCGCGTGCTGTACGAGACTTCGACGCCGGACAAATATTCCACGCTTTTTTGCGGGCTGATTCACAAAGAAAATCGGACGCTTACGTACCTGAACGCGGGGCAGACGCCACCATTGCTGCTTCGCAGCGGGGCAAATGGTTTGTCGATCGAGCACCTCAAAGTTGGAGGCTTTCCTGTCGGGTTGATGCACGTGGCTTCGTATGAAGACGCGACCATACAACTGCATTCCGGCGACGTGCTGGTCTGCTTCTCTGACGGAATCAGCGAAGCCACGAACGCAGCGGACGAGATTTGGAACGAAGAAGGGCTGGAGACGATTCTGCTCGACCTGCATGGTGCAAGCGCGGACGAGATCATCAAGAAATTTGTGCAGGCGGCGGACGAGTTTACGGGTGAAGCAGAACAAGCGGACGATATGACGATGGTCGTCATTCGCACGCTGTAATTCTAGGCAGGCTGCCAGTAGCGTGAGGCGGGATCTGCGCAACTCTGGCACAACATCTGGCCGTCGCGCTCGACGAAGCGGTCAAAGTTGATGCCTTCGCCGCAAACGGCACATGCGGAGCGGGAGCCTTTATAGCCGGGCAATTCTTTCACTGCGACTTCAGGCGCGAGCATGGGCACGCGCACCCACTGCTCGGTGAAAAGCTCCTCATCTGAGAGTTCGCGATACGCAAGCATCTGCTGCTGGTTCTTGTTTTCGATTTCGGGATGCAGGGCGCGCGCTGCGTCTTTTGAAGATTCGCGGGCGGCGATGCGAATTCCGCGGCCTTCGCTGAGATCGACGAAGGTCGCTGCCATTTTGCCCCAGTCGCGAAACTTGAGGGTGCGCTTGCCGAGGCGGCAGCCGGTGACGACGGAGATGGCGTCGGTGGCGCAGCGATCGATTTCGACGAATGCGGCGAGGCGTTTGCGGTCTTTTCCGCGTGGGTCATCCATGCCCAGGCGCCGGCAACCGAGCATGGCCAGGCGGACGCCGAGCACCTGGCCGGCGCACAGATGTCCGTGAGCGGCTTCGGCTTTGCGCAGGAGTTCGTCGAGCGCTTCCATTGGCTAATTTTACGCGCGGGACAGAGCGAAGGAATTTACTGGCCCTCGTCGGCGTCCGCCTCCTCGACCATCGCGGCCGAGAGTCCCACGATATCGAAGCCCATCGCATCGCCGCCCATGGGGTGAAACGTTACGCGCAGCGGCTTGCGCTGCCAGGTCGCGACGTTACATACGGCGCCCGATTGATGGTCTGCGTCCCAGGCCGACAACTGCTTCTCCAGCAGGGGACGCCGCGCGCCAAGCTGATAGACCATTGCTGTCACGTGCTGCCCTTTCGCGGTCTGGCGGACGCCGCAGTAGGCGGCGTAGTCGCGGAACCAGACTACTTCTGATACAGATGGGTCGAACTCCGGCGGATGCAGCACTGTGATATGTCCGGTGGTGCGATCGACCAGCAGCCATGGGCCGCGCTCCCAGATCCAGCGCGCGGTGCTTTCCTGGGGGAGGGCATCGTTGATCCGCACCGCGCGCCGCACCGCGAAACTCCGATCAGTAACATCGTGGGAATCGCCGGTGGTCCATTCCTTTACGCGGCCGTCTACAAGCAACGGGCGGACGCGAAGAGTGAGTGTGTCGTTTTCGGCCGCGGCTGCTTCTGCGGTCGTGCTGGGGAGAGCGGGAACCTTCTTTCCGGTGCCGAGGCCCACGGTGTGGACTTTTGGCCCCGCCGCGAGTGCCGGCAAGAGCGTAAGCGCCCACAGGAGTATCAGCAGCAGCAGCGCTCGATAACCGAGCCGGAAGGAAGGCAGGGGGAACATGATGGGAAACGGTATCGCGCCCGGGGCAGCGCGCCAAGTACCCGGTTTGCCATTGGCGGATGACAAAACAAAGGCGCCGCGATGTTTATTCAATAAGCGCCATCTTGGCACGCTTTCCCACCCTGAGAGGGAGCCGCGCCGGGATCGCGACCAGAGGAAACTTCGGAACCGTATAGCTTTCTCCATCAATCCGCACGCTCTTTTCTGCGCGCTTGCGGGATGCCTCACTTGTTGACGCGGCGAGGCCGCAACGCAACAGCAATTTGTCTACGCTGATGGCGGGTTGCTCCGCGCTCCAACCTAGGTCGGTCGCTGCCACTGAAACTTCTTCAAGATCGTCCGGCACTTCGTCGCGCTGGAATTGTCTGCCCCAATTTTCGTCGGCGCTCTTTGCGGCGTCCTCGGAGTGGAAGTCTGTGACGATGGTGCGGGCGAGGCGCTTCTTGGCTTCCATCGGGTGCAGCGTGCCGTTTGTGACTGCGGACTGCATTGCTGCGATGTCGCTCTGGCGCAGGTCGGTGAGGAGCGTCCAGTACCGCCACATCAGGTCGTCAGAGATCGACATGATCTTGCCGTACATCTCCTGCGGCGATTCGTGGATGCCGATGGCGTTGCCGAGTGACTTCGACATCTTCTGCACGCCGTCGAGGCCTTCGAGGATCGGCGTCATCAGCACGATCTGCGAAGGCTGCGCGTAGTGACGCTGCAATTCGCGCCCGATCAGCAGGTTGAATTTCTGGTCAGTCCCGCCAAGTTCGACGTCGGCTTCGAGCGCGACGGAATCGTATCCCTGCGCGAGCGGATAAAGCATTTCGTGCAGGGAAATCGGCTGCTCGGCATCGAAGCGTTTGTGAAAGTCTTCACGCTCGAGCATCTGCGAGACGGTGAACTGCGCAGCGAGGCGGATGATCCCCTCAAAGCCGAGAGTGCCGAGCCACTCCGAGTTGAAACGAACTTCGGTGCGGTCGCGGTCGAGGATTTTGAAGACCTGATCGGTGTAGGTGACGGCGTTCGCGCTCAGCTCTTCCCGCGTGAGCGGCTTGCGCGTGGCGGAACGTCCGGTGGGATCACCGATCAGCCCGGTGAAGTCTCCCACCAGAAAGATGACGGTGTGACCGAGATCCTGAAAGTGCTTGAGCTTGCGCATTAAGACGGTGTGGCCGAGGTGCAGGTCGGGCGCGGTAGGGTCGAATCCGGCTTTGACGCGCAGCGGTTTGCCGGTCTTGCGCGATTCTTCCAACCGGCTGCGCAGGTCGGGTGTCCGAATAATTTCAGCGGCACCTTTTTCGAGCAGATCAAGCTGCTCGTCTACTGGTAGAAATTTGCTCATTGTTATCAGCCAGTATAAAGAGTCGCGGCGCGGCGGGCCGGGCCGTGAAGCGGTTCCCGGCGGGAAGACGTGCAGCAAAGGCAGTTGCGAGCAGAGATCGAAAAAGAAGCAGTGGGGAAGAAACACGGCTTCCATCGCACCGGATGGAAGCCGTGTTTATGCGTTGCGGTCAGGTTAGTTGGCGGCTGAATGTTTCTTCGGTTCCACCTTGATCTCGTTCACGACTGACTGCACGTTTGGCACACTCGTGGCGAGTTGTCCTGCCTGCGCCTTTTGCGCAGATGTTTTAACACTGCCCGACAGCACGAGAGTGCCGTTCTTCGCCTTGTACTTGATGCTCTGGTCATCAAGGTTCGAGTGGGCTTTGATCATCGCTTTGTAGTTGCTTTCGATGCCATCATCGAGGTTGGAAGAAACCGCCTTGGCCTGGCTCTCAGCCCCTGCGGGGCGGACGCCGATTTCGTCTGCGACCACGTAGCCGGGGGCGTTCTGTTTGACGACATTCTCGGCCATCATCTTCTGTTCGTCCGACTGCAGATTTCCAGTCAGGGTCAGCACGCCCTTTTCGCGATCCTGGGAAACGCTGACGTCGCTAAGATTATTGGCCTTCAGCGCAGCGACCACGAGGTCTTTTACGTCTGCATGCTCCTGCTTCTGTTGACATGCAACGACAAACAGGATTGAGAGAAAGCACGCCAAAACTTTCAGCAACTGTTTTCCTAAAGCTCTTTTTTCGTGCACTTGAGTGTCTCCTTGCGAGAGATAGGTACAACACACTGTGGGTAGATGCACAAAAAGTGACGCGCGCAGCCAAGCCATGAGCTATGTGGTGCGCCATACTGATGGAGATGGATGCCGAGAAACTACGCCGCATGTTGCTGAGCCTGCCGCACGTCGAAGAGACGGTGCAGTGGGGTGACAATCTTGTGTTTTGGGCCGGCGATAAGAGCATCGGGGGCAAGATGTTTGCGGTGGTGAATCTCAGCGGTGCGGGCAGGACAGTGATAGCCTTTGCCGCCGGGCCTGAGCGCTTCGCCGAGTTGGTGGAGGTTGAGGGCGTTATTCCAGCGCCCTACATGGCGAGGATGCACTGGGTTGCGCTGGAGCACTGGGACGTATTGCGGGCTTCCGAACTGGAGGAGTTGTTGCGCGCGGCCCACGCTCTGATTTTCAACAAATTGCCGCCACGCACCAGGGCTGTTCTGGCGATGGAGCCGAAAGCGCGCGCCAAGCTGATTAAGGAGCGCAAGGCACTGCTTGCGAAGCGCAAAGTTGCAGCGCGTCGCACTGTCCGTTAGCGTGAAGAGAGCATGGCTTTCGACAACTCTCCATCTCCAGTCACACTCTCCCTTGACGGCAAAGTGGCACTCATCACCGGCGGATCGCGCGGCATTGGCGCGGCAACTGTGCGGCTGTTTGCGCGTGCAGGCGCACGGGTCTGCTTCAGCTATCGCAGCGCCACGAAACAGGCGAATGATTTGATGGCAGAGTGCGGTGGGGAGGATGTATGTTTCGGCGTCCGGCAGCAGTTAGACAGTGCCGCGGACGGGCGGGCGCTGGTGAATACCGCGGTCGAACGCTTCGGCCGTCTTGATGCGCTGGTGGTGAACCACGGTGTCTGGCCCGCGCGCGACGCCGGCATCGACACGATGGAAGACGCGCAGTGGCAGAGCACGCTGGATATAAACCTGAATAGTGTTTTCGGCCTGGTACAGCGTGCGGTCGCGCAGATGAAACTTCAATCCGCAGACGCGCACGGGACACGCGGGCATATCGTGCTGATTGCGTCGACGGCCGCGCAACGCGGCGAGGCATTTCACGCGGACTACGCAGCTAGCAAGGGCGCGCTGATCAGTCTGACTAAGAGCCTCTCGTCTGAACTTGCTGCAGAGCACATTTACGTAAACTGCGTGGCACCGGGTTGGGTGGAAACGGAGATGTCGGCGCCGGCGATCAATGATCCTGTGACGCGCAAGAAGATTTTCGCGACGATTCCTGTGGGGCGCGTCGGGAAGCCGGAAGAGATCGCTGGGCCTGTACTGTTTCTTTGCACGCCCTACGCGGGATTTATCTCCGGCGAAGTGATGAACGTCAACGGCGGCGCCGTACTGGTGGGTTGAAGGATGAAGCGGATGAAACTAGCGGGCGTTCTACTGATTGGAGTCGCGACCTTTGGAATTGGCGCGTCAGGGCAGGACACAAGCAGCACGGCCACGTCTGCCAATGCTGACGCGAGCGCGGCCGCGAGTCAGAAGAAGGCGCACGTTGTCGTGCAGCAGGCCATCACGGCGCTGGGAGGAGACGCCTGGGTACACCGGCACGACGCAGAGTTCAGCGGACGCAGATCGCATTTCTACCAGGGCAAGCCGACGGGCGACATCATTGCTTTCTGGGAATTTCGAGCCTTCCCGGACCAGATCCGCTACGAGTTTACGAAGAAGCGCGACGTCGCCCAGATTTTCTCCGGCGACAAGGGATGGGAGATCACCTACAAAGGCAAAAACGCTTTGCCGGCGAAGCAGATGGAAGACTATCAGCGGGACCGTGCGCATTCGCTCGAAGTGCTGCTGCAGCAGTGGGCGAACGACCCTTCGACGATTTTGATTTACGAAGGTCAGACGATGGTCGAGCGGCACCTGGCAGACAAGGTTTCGCTGATCAACAGCCATAATGATGCATCGACGATTGAATTCGACGGTCAATCGCACCTGCCGATCCGGCGCTCATTCCAGTGGCGCGATCCGCTGTACCACGACAAGAACGAAGACGCTGAAGAGTACGACGACTACCACGCGTTTGATGGCATCGCGACTCCGTTCACGGTCACGCGATACCACAACGGGGATATGACGAACCAGATTTTCCTGTTCACGGCCCAGTACAACCGCGGCGTGCCTGCCGGCGCTTTTGACCCGGATGCGACGGCCGCGAAGCTGAAGAAATAAACGCCGGCCAGCGCGGGCGATTTATACTCGTGCGACACGATGGATACGAAAGAAAAGCTGGAAACGACCGAGCAAACAACATCCGGCGGTGCACAGCGTGGTCCGCTCGATATCAACGCGATCATGGCGATTCTGCCGCATCGCTTTCCGTTTCTGCTGCTCGATCGAGTCATCGAGGTGGAGCGCATCAAGCGCATTGTCGCCATCAAGAATGTCACGATGAACGAGCCGTTCTTCGCTGGTCATTTTCCCGGCTATCCGCTGATGCCCGGTGTGCTGATTGTTGAGGCGATGGCGCAGGCCGGCGGCGTGTTGTTGCTGGGGGAGATTCCTGATCGCGATCAGAAGCTCGTTCTCTTCACGGGAATCGAGGAGGCGAAGTTCCGGCGCGCTGTTGTTCCCGGCGATCAATTGCGCATCGAAGTAGACACGCTCAGCTGGAACCGCCGTGGCGCTCGCATGCAAGGCCGGGCGTTCGTCGACGGAAAGCTGGTTTGCGAGGCCATTGTGAAGTGCCAGCTCGTTCCGCGCGCGACTGTCTCGTCTTCTGAAAAGGTGGCGGCCGCGGAGTGAAAATACACCCGACTGCAATCGTGCATCCGGCCGCAGTTATACCGCAGTCCTGCACCATTGGCCCCTACTGTATTGTGGGCGAGCACGTTGTTCTGGGCGAGGACTGCGAGCTGATATCGCATGTCGTGCTCGATGGGCATGCGCAGTTTGGCGCACGCAACAGGGTCTTTTCCTTCGCAGCGCTCGGCGTCGCTCCACAAGACTTGAAATATAAGAACGAACCAACGCGGCTGGAGGTCGGCAACGGAAATGTTTTCCGCGAAGGCGTGACCGTATCGCGGGGAACGGCGGGCGGCGGCGGCGTTACGCGCATTGGGTCGAACTGCCTGATCATGGCGTATGCGCATATCGGTCATGACAGCGAGATTGGCGAAGGCTGCATTCTCGCCAACGCGGCGACGCTTGCCGGCCACGTTATTGTCGAAGACTATGCGACGGTCGGCGCGCTGAATCAGGTGCATCAGTTCTGCCGCATCGGCAAATATGCGTACACCGGCGGCGGCACGACAGTGACCCAGGATGTGCTGCCGTACTCTCTCACTTCAGCGAAGCGCGAGACGCAAGCCTTCGGACTGAACAAGATCGGCCTGGAGCGCCGCGGCTTCACCAAGGAGCAGTTGCGTGCCCTGCACCGCGCTTACCGCGTGCTGATCGCTTCGAAACTAAACACGTCACAGGCGCTGGCACAAATCAAAGAGGCCGCGAAGGACGATGAGCACCTCGCGTACCTGGCGCAGTTCATCGAGTCCTCTGAGCGCGGAGTGATCAAGTAGTCGCCGCCATGAAGCTGGGACTGATCGCCGGGAACGGACGCTTTCCATTTCTATTGCTCGATGCGGCGCGGGCGGCGGGACGCGAAGTTGTTGTCGCCGCGATCAAAGAAGAAACCGACGCGGCCATGAATGAGCGTGCTGCCCGCGACAGCGGCGTCACTGTGCATTGGCTCTCGCTGGGAGAGCTGAGCCGGCTGATCGAGACATTTCAGCACGCAGGTGTAACCGAAGCAGTGATGGCCGGGCAGGTGAAGCACAAGCAGATTTTCTCGAGCATCCGGCCGGATTGGCGGCTTGCGAAGCTGCTGCTGAATCTGCGCACGCGCTCAACCGACATGCTGATCGGCGCTGTCGCAAAGGTGCTTGAAGACGAGGGAATTCACCTTGTCTCATCGACGACCTATCTTGAGCCGCTGCTCGCGAAGCAAGGCGTGCTAACTGAGCGCGCTCCGAGCGAGCGCGAACGCGGAGACATCGCGTATGGCCGCACCGTGGCTCGCGCCATCGCAGGCTTCGACATCGGACAGACGGTAGTGATCGCCGATGGCGCCTGCGTGGCGATCGAAGCGATGGAGGGCACCGATGCTGCGATTGCCCGGGCGGGAGCCCTGATGCGCTCGCTCGCTGCTGATGGCGACGCATCGACTCTCGATCGCTCGCTTACGGTCGTGAAGGTCGCGAAGCCGAAACAGGACATGCGCTTCGATGTTCCGGTGGTCGGTGTTGCGACCATGGAAGCGATGCGGGCGGCGGGCGCGACTTGTCTTGCGATAGACGCGAAGCGTACGCTGCTGTTCGACCCAGCGTCAGTGATCGCGGCGGCAAATGCCGCACAAATTGCGATTGCGTCTGATGAAGGTGACTAAACCGTGACAACTTCCAAACCTCGCGCGCGTACGATGGCCAGGCGGGCCTTGCGCGCGCAAGCTGTGAAACGAAACCGGAGAAAAGAAAATATGAACTGGATGCGAATCGCCATCATTGCAGTATTAGTCGTCGCGGTCGTCGGCACCGCGCGGGTATTGTTCGCGGCAGACGATGCGAGCTTGCCGCAGGCCGGTCAGCCGGCGCATGACTTCACGCTGCCTTCGCAGGACGGAAGCGGTGTTCATCTGGCCGACCTTCGCGGGAAGTGGGTCGTGCTCTATTTTTATCCGAAGGACATGACCTCTGGCTGCACGCTGGAAGCGCACAATTTCCAACGCGATCTTTCAAAATATGATCAGGCGAACGCCGTCATACTGGGCGTGAGCGTCGATTCGGTCGACAGCCACAAGCAGTTCTGCACCAAGGACAGCCTGACGTTCAAGCTGCTTGCAGATCCTGATAAGAAAGTCGTCGATGAGTACGGATCGATCGGCAACTATGGCGGCATGAAGATTGCGAAGCGCAACACATTCCTGATCGACCCGAAGGGCAATATCGCGAAGGTGTGGACGGGCGTGAATCCCTCGACACACAGCGAAGAAGTGCTTGCGACGCTGAAGGAATTGCAGGCGCAGTAGGTTTACGGCATAGAAAAAGCCCGGCCAGTTGGCCGGGCTTTTTCTATTGCCTATTGTGCGGAGAAGCTACTTCTTTTTTGCAGCCTTCTTGGTCGCTTTCTTTGCTGAAGACTTCTTTGCAGCCTTCTTTGCTGGTGCCTTCTTAGCTGCCTTCTTCGCAGGTGACTTCTTTGCTGCCTTTTTTGCGGTTGCCATAGTTCTCCCTTTTTTCGAAGCAGATTTTGTCGCCCTAGCAGATGACGACTTTTTACCTGCAACCTTTTTAGCAGAGGAACTCTTTTTTGCAGCACTCTTTTTTGCCGGACTCTTTTTGGTCACGGCTTTTTTGGGAACGCTTTTCTTCGCTGCACTCTTACTTTTGGCAACAGTTTTTTTCGCAGCGCTCTTCTTCGCAACACTTTTCTTCGCAGATGTTTTCTTTGCGGGTGTTTTCTTTGCGGGTGGACGTACAGCATTGCGCGATGCGTCAAGCGAGCTTGTGCCTAATCCACGCGTGACGGAAGCTACGCCGATGACCTCGGCTTCTTCGCCTGGCTCAAGATCTTCTTCGTCTTCTTCGTCGGATTCGTCTTCATCTACTTCTTCGTCATCGTCTGACGTCACCGAGATGGTGATCTCTTCTTCTTCTTCGTCGTACTCACCCAGCCCTGAATCGCCGGCCTCGTCTTCGTCGTCGTGCTTGGACGTGAAATCGTCCTCGTCGCGTGCAAGCAGCTTGTACATGTCTTCGTTCATGCCTTCTCCTTAGCGCCCGCTTCTTAGCTACGACGAAACGTGGCTCGCATCACGCAAACTACGAGTGCGCGCTGAGGGCGAAGTATAGCAAGTGTCGATGACCCACTGTCAACGCGCCCGTGACTATTGCGCTTTTTTCGTGGTCGACTTTGCTGAGTGAGGTGCGCCGGAGGAGGAGGCGACACGGTTGGATGAGGAAATTCCGGCGGCTGACGCCGGTTTTTTGCCGCCGGAGGCTTTTGCCGAGCGGCTGTGGGTGCCAGAGGCGGGATGGCTACCGCCGCGCGACGCGGTTTGCGTCTGGCCGTGATGCTTGCCATGGCTGCGCCGTGACCCGGCGGCGCGGGGAGCGAGGTGGATTGGCTCAGAGACGGCCAGCATTCTGCCCGGGGTGAGGTGGCTGCCCTTCAATTTATTCCAGCGCTGCAACTGCACGGGGGTAACACCAAAACGGTCCGCAACGGTGACTACTGTGTCGCCCTTGCGCGTCCTGTAGCGTGACGCGTGCACTACCGCCGGCGCCACCGCGGGCGCTACCGGCAGAATTAGCGCGTCGCTCTGCGATAAGTCTCCATCAGCGCCGATGCGGTTGACGGCAGCGACTTCACTGGGCGACACATGAAAGGCGCGCGCGACGCTCTCGAGAGTGTCCTGGTCGGTGAGCCTGTGATAGCGCCAGGTGGCCCGCTTCTCATCGGGAATCTGGCTGATGCGCTCCTCAAACAGCGACTTGGTTCCGGCTGGAATGTGAAGGTCGAACGCAATGTCAGCCGGCGTCTGCATACGCAGCAGGCTTGGGTTTAGCGCGACGATGTCGGAGACCGGAATCTCCACGAGGTCTGAAACCAGTCGGAGGTCGATCGCGTAGTCCGTGCTGATGGTATCGACCAGCAGCGGGGGATCAACGTCACCGCCCAGTCCATACTGGCCCGGATTTTTGGCCATGATGGTGGCAGCAAGAATGATCGGGACGTAGTTTTTCGTCTCCGTCGGCAGCGCGTTGCGGCGATAGAGTTCCCAGAAGTCGGCATAACCGGTGCGCTGGACGGCGCGCTGCACGTTGCCCGGGCCCCAGTCATACGCTGCCATCGCGAGATACCAATCGCCAAACTGGTTGTAGAGCTCCTTAATGTAGCGGGCATAGGCATGCGTGGACTTGATGGGATCGAAGCGCTCATCAAACCACGCGTTCCGCGTCATGCCGTTCATGCTGTACGGCATAAACTGCCACATGCCCGCCGCTCCCGACCGAGCGTTGAGCGCCTGCGGCCGGAAGCCTGATTCCGCCACGGCCTGATAGATCAGGTCTTGCGGAACGTGCTCTTCGCGCAGAACCTGCTGGATCATTTCGCGATAGCGGCCTGCACGCTGCAGCGTGTTGAGGATGGTGCTGTGGCCCTTGGTGGAATTCGAAAAGAAGTTGATGTAGCCGGCGACGTAGTCATTCATGACCAGCGGCAAGTCAGATTGGGTGGTTTTCAGCTCTGCCTCTGCGGTCGCCTTGATGTTCGGGTCCGCGGGAAAGGTCACGTCATTTGCCAGTTCGACCAGGGTCGGCTCCGCCGGCGAAAATCCGTTGCCCTGCTTCAGGGCGAGCATTTCGACCGCATTGACCTTGTCTACGAGATGTTCAAACGCATCGCTCAATTGCGGATCATTGCGCAGGTCGCGGCCGCTGGTCAGCATCAGGTCGACAGCGTGATCGAAGTCGGCACGGGCCTGATCCAGCTTTCCAGCGTTATAGTTCGCCAGGCCGCTTTTGTAAGCGGCGTCGGCGCGATCAATCAGTTGTTGTGTCTCGGCCGGAACCGGCGCCGGCTTCTGTGGACTGGCCGCGGCGGTGGACTGGGCCGCTGCCGCTGTGCTGGGACTGCTGCCGGGCGTGCTTTGAATCGCGGGTGCAACCGCGTGCTTGCTTTGGCCGGCGGGCGATTGCACGCTTTGCGGGCACCCGGTTAGCAAGGTGCAGGCAACACCGCCGACGATGAGTGCAGCAGCCCGGCCCGCAACACCCCATTTACAAATCAAAGTAAAAGGCACTTTGGACATTGTATGTGTTTTTGTTGGACGAATGGCGCGCTCGAACCGCCTGAAAGACATGGGCGGCAGTGATAAACTCAGCTTTCCGGCACAAGAAGATTTTCTTCCCCCTGCTGACTTTAAAGGCCGCATGGACTCCGCACACATTCGAAACTTCGCGATTATCGCGCACATCGACCATGGCAAAAGCACGCTTTCTGACCGGCTGCTGGAGCTGACCGGCAGCGTCAGCGCGCGCGAGATGCACGCGCAGGTGCTGGACGCGATGGACCTCGAGCGCGAGCGGGGCATTACGATCAAGGCGCACTCCGTTCGCATGATGTACGAGGCGAAAAACGGGGAGCTGTATCAGCTCAACCTGATCGATACACCGGGGCACGTCGACTTCTCGTATGAGGTCTCGCGTTCGCTGGCATCTTGCGAAGGCGCATTGCTGGTGGTGGACGCATCGCAGGGTGTTGAAGCGCAGACCCTTGCCAACGCATACATTGCAATCAGCAACGGGCTCGACATGATCCCGGTTATCAACAAGATCGACCTGCCGAGCGCGGACGTCGCACGCACGCAGGAAATGATTGAAAGCGCCGTCGGCGTGGATGCGACGGACGCGATTCCTGTCAGCGCGAAGACCGGTCTGGGTGTGCCCGATGTGCTTGAGGCAATCGTGCATCGCCTGCCCGCGCCCACCGGAGATCCTGAAGCTCCCCTGGAAGCGCTGATCTTCGATTCCTGGTTCGATTCATACCGCGGAGTGATCGTTCTCGCGCGCGTGATGCAGGGAACGATGCGCAAGGGAGCGCGTATTCGATTGATGTCGAATGGGACTACGTTCAACGTCGAGTCGCTCGGCGTGATGACTCCGAAACCCGTCGAAGTGCAGGAACTCGCAGCCGGAGAAGTCGGCTTCTTCGTCGCCAACATCAAGAACGTCGGCGACACCAAGATTGGCGATACGGTCACCGAGGCCGATCGCCCGACCGATAAGGCGCTGCCGGGCTTCGAAGAGCTGAAGCCGATGGTTTTCGCCGGGCTTTACACGGTCGACTCGCACGAACACACGTTGTTGCGCGACGCTCTCGAGAAGCTGCGGCTCAACGATTCGTCATTCTTCTTCGAGCCGGAAAGTTCTGTCGCACTTGGTTTCGGCTTCCGCTGCGGCTTTCTCGGCCTGCTGCACATGGAGATCATCCAGGAGCGGCTCGAGCGTGAATACGACATTGACCTGATCACGACTGCTCCGGGCGTGCGTTATCAAATTTACCTGACCGACGGTAGTTCGATCGAAGTGGATAACCCGGCGAACTGGCCTGATCCCAGCGAAATAGAGCGCATCGAAGAGCCGGTCATTATCGCGAACATTCTCACAAACGAGGAATATGTTGGCGGAATCCTGAAGCTGGTGGAAGACAAGCGCGGCAAGCAGAAGAATTTTGAATACGTGACGCCGACGCGCGTGATGTTGACGTATGAGCTGCCGTTGAACGAAATCGTCCTCGACTTCTACGACCGGTTGAAATCGGTGTCGCGCGGTTACGCGTCGCTGGATTATCACCTCGCCGGCAAGTGGGACTCTCCCATGGTGAAGATGGACATACTCGTTTCCGGCGAGCCGGTCGACGCGCTTTCAATCATCGTGCACCGGGATTTCGCATACGAACGTGGCCGACTGCTCGCCGCGAAAATGAAGGAACTGATTCCGCGCCAGCAGTTTGAGGTCGCGATACAGGCCGCCATCGGCGCCAAGGTGATCGCACGCGAAACGGTCGGCGCGCTGCGCAAGAACGTGATCGCCAAGTGCTACGGCGGCGACATTTCGCGCAAGCGCAAACTGCTCGAGAAACAGAAAGAGGGCAAGAAACGCATGAAGCGAATCGGCCGCGTGGAAATCCCGCAGGAAGCCTTCCTTGCCGTCCTGAAAATAGGCGAGGAGTAAGCGTGAAGCTCGCAGGCATTCAACTGGCAGTCAACGAAAATTCATGAAGCGCTAATGTCAATCTGTGGAAAGCATTCATTTCGGGATGCTTTGGCCCAACGGACTAATCAGCCCAAGGAATGTGGCAGCATTCCTTCAAACCGCAGATTCCGCGCGGTTTAGAAGCCGGTATCTGCATCCTGCGGCTTGGGGCCTTAAGAATCGCCGTCTGTTAAAGACCACCGGGCCTAATTCTCCACAGAATTATCCACAGGGTAAGGGTCACTAAAGTGTGCCCAAAACGGGAGACGCCCGGGAGCATATACCCCCGGGCGTGGCAGCTGTTCCCTGACTACTTCTTAGGCGGTGCTGGCGTAGTTGGCGTGGTTGGTTTTGGCGCTGGCGTTGTGCCCGTGGCCGGGCGGGTCGCGCTTGGACGCGGCGCGTTCGGCGCGTTGGCGTTCGGCTGAGCAGGCACGCCAGACTTGGTGTTGTAGGCGGTTATCACTGCGGCAGTAATGTCGATCGACGGATCGGCGTACCAGATAATCGGCGCCTGCGCGTTTCCGCGGTCGATCACCATCGTGTAG
>DATMOZ010000124.1:0-3103 GCA_035567995.1 Acidobacteriaceae bacterium | reverse complement strand
AGGACCCTGGCAAACGCCGCGACGCCGGTCGCTATCCACGCGTTCCTGCCACCTTGTGTTGTGACGCAAGTGCCGCTTGACGCGAAGGAGCCTTCACCGGGCAGCGCCGGCGGCATATTGTTACTGATGTCCTGCCACGTCGTTCCATCGGTCGTGCGCAGGTCCGGGAAAACTCCATTCACTGAGTCGCTGTGTGCAATGCCCCGGTGCGGCGTCCAGAACGCGAAGCCGTCGTAGAAGGCGTTGGGATTCTGGTTCTCGAACTGTATTGTCCAGGTGGCCCCGCCGTCTTCTGTCTTGTAGATGCGAAAATCTGTTGGGTCCCCGGAAACTCCAATAGACATCAGGTAGGCAACGGTGGCGCTGAAAGCTTGCACATCGCGGAATTGCAGCATTTCGGCGCCTGGAACTACACCGGCTCTCCACGTCTGTCCGCCATCAGTGGTAACGGTGAAAGTACCGGCGCGACCGGATGCCCAGACCACTTGTGGATTCACCGGCCAGACGGCGATCAGACCGTTGGTGGTGCCGCTGTTTTGCGGAGTTAGCGTTGGTTGATGAATTCGCGAGTGCTCCTGCGCAATCAGGATTGCGCAGGCGAAGGCCGAAATCAGCAGAGCAGTCAATGATCGTTTCAACATGAGAATTTCTCCAAAAGTAAGTTTGCCGTGAGCCTAGGCCGCACTTAAAAAAGCGTCAAACTCGTTGCTGTACGAAAGAAACTTCTTTCATCGGGACATTTTTGGGCCGACCGAAAACTTGAACACGCGCGCGACGGCATTGGCTATCAGCCCACCGCTTCAGACTCCCTGTGGTGCTCAGTCGGAATTCGGTTACGCCTTGCTCAACGCAAGATATACAAATTCATGAAACCGCTCACCCTGGTCCAGGCCGGTGAGCGCTGCCGATTCCCATAGACGAAAGCTCATTTCGTCTAGGTAAAGATTGAACGATCGGCTTACCAAGACTGTCTAGGCATAATTCATGAAGCCATTCACCCTCGTCGTCGCACTTATTGGTGCATTCGTTCTTTCCGCGAACGCGGCCGACACATTCAAGGTCGATCCGGTTCATTCGTTCGTGCTGTTTAGCGTGCAACATCTCGGCGTTGCGAACACTTATGGCCGCTTCAACGACATCTCGGGGACTGTCGTTTTCGACAGAGATAACCCTTCGAAGAGTTCGGTCGAATTGTCGGTGCCGGTGGAAAGCCTCGACACGCACAATGCAAAACGCGAGCAAAGCCTGAAGAGTCCGGATTTCTTCGATGCGAAACAGTTTCCGACGCTTACATTCAAGAGCACAAAAGTCGAAGGCAGCGGGGACATGCTCAAAGTCTCTGGTGACCTGACGATACATGGCGTGACCAAGCCGCTGACGGTCGACTTCAAGAAAGGTGGCGAAGGCAAGGGCGTGTTTGGCGAAATGCGCGGCGGGGGCGAAACGCGCTTCACGATCAAGCGAAGCGACTTCGGGATGAACTTCGAGCAAGGCGAGATCGGCGACGAGGTCACTGTCATCCTGAGCGTGGAAGGCGTAAGGAAGTAGCGGGCTTTTGCGACTGCCGATCCGATGCAGTTGCTAAAACAGATGGTGCCATCAGCCGCCTTGGCGGCGGCGGTTGCGGCGGTGCTTCTTATCGTCTTTGCGCGCTGGAGGAAAACCGCGAATCGCTGCGCAGGGGCGATCGCGATCGGCGCCGGCTACGTCGCAGGACACGTGCTCGCGGCCGGCTGGTCGCCTTTCCCTCCGCGTCATGCGACACACTGGCTGTTTTGGTTCGCAGTAATTGGAGTCATCGCTGCTGCCGCTGATGCACTCGTTAGGCCGAAAGGAACAGTTCGCTTCGTCGCATGGGCAATCATCTGTACGATCGCGTGTCGGTTAATCCTGCAACCGAAATTCAGTTATGCCTGGAGTGCTGCGGAAGGTTGGCTTCGGGTGTTTGCCATCGCACTCGGTATCGTGGTTCTGACCTTCTGTCTCGATCTCGTCGACCGCAGCCCATTTGGAACGGCGACGCTGTTTTCCGTGACGACAGTTCTCTGCGGAGGTACAAGCGTCGCATTGATTCTCTCCGGCAGTTTGTTGCTAGGACAGCTCGCGTGCATTCTCAGCACGACTGTTGCGACATGCTTTCTTCTGATTATCGCCGTGAGGGCGTCTTTCCATCCAAGCGGCGCTGCCGCTCCTCTTAGTCTCGTCTGCGCCGGCTTATTGCTCAGCGGTTTCTTTTACGCAGAACTACCGACCGCAAGTGCACTGCTTCTTGCGCTCGCACCCACCATGGCTTTACTTCGCGTGGGCAAAAAGAGTCACTCTCAATCGCGAGTGTTGGCCTACCGGGCCGCACTCGTTGCTGTCCCCGTAGCCATCGCTGTTGTGCTCGCGTTACACGCATCACCGCCACTCGACTACTGACGCTTGAAGCGGTGGCTACCTGTGGCCATGACTGCGACAGATTGGGGTTCACTGATACAGCCAACGGCCTACCAGTCGACGGAGCTACGGGCTCGCACCTGACGCTTTGCGCGACAACGTGGTTACTGACCGACAGACTGCGGTTGACGTATCCTCCGCCGCCGCATGGCTACGCGAAGCGTTCCCGACAAGTCGTCAGCGATAGCTCGGCTTATTCTCGTTAGATCTCTTCCTCTCTATGCGGGTCGCAACGCTGTATGACATTCATGGCAATCTCCCTGCATTGGAGGCGGTGCTGGAGGAAGTAGTTCGCGCTTGAGTAGAACAGATCGTTGTCGGCGGAGATGTTTTTCCCGGTCCCATGCCCGTGAAACTTTCGTCCGGTTGCTCGAACTCGACCTCCCATTCCAGTTCATCGTCGGTAATGACGAACTAGCGGTGCTCGCGGAGATGAACGGCATGGATTTCGGGGCGCCTGCCCAATATCGCGATAACGTCCGTTGGAATGCCACAGCTTCACCCGTCGGATGGCGAATTGCTGGGGAAATGGACAGGTTCCGGGCTAGACTTATTAAGCCAGCCGCTACCTGGTCGTGTCGGAGCCCAATTAGAAGTGCCCCTGCTCGCGGAACCACTTGAGCGCGCTTTCCAGGTCAGCACGATTTACTTCGTGGCCACCACT
>DATMOZ010000123.1:0-5074 GCA_035567995.1 Acidobacteriaceae bacterium | reverse complement strand
GAGTACGACAACAGCGTCAACCCTCTGCCGCCTACCGGCATACGTGTGGCATACAACTACATCACGGCAAACGCGGGCGACTGCGACGCAATCGGTCTTCGCATGACCTCAATGCAATTAGCTGGTTCTGTCACATACACCGGCAACAACGTGACGACTACGAACGCGGGCAAGAACGGCAGGGACTACTCACTGTCCTTCTCAGATGTGAACGAAGTCGGCACTAACTTCCAGTACTCCGGCAATACCTTCAGGAGCCAGTACGCGTACGTCACCGTCGATTGGGATGGAGCGTATGTTGTAGTGCCTGCCGGGCAGTCCTGGCTCGGTGCGCCCAAATATTCCATCGATAATGAGAATGGTGGAAACGGCGGCGGACCGACGTTCACACAGTCCATCACTGTGGACGATTCCACTCCCGGAACCATTCATTGCGGCGCGAATGCCAAGGGTTACACCCGCGAAGGAAGCCAGAGCGTTCAATGCAATAACCAGAGCGGTAATCCTTTGTAATTACCGATAGTTTCAAAACAATAACTGACTTGAGTCACTCGTGGGGTAGATGGCGCGCAGCTATGCTGCGCGCCATCGCTCGTTATACATCTCTCTGCTTGGCGCCTTTTGTTGGGAAATTCAGCTAAGCTGAATGTTCATGCTAATCACTTTGGCGTTTGTAGCACTTCTCGCTGCCCCAGTTCGTAACACCACTGACCTTGCCACTTCGGTCGCGGCGAAGTATGCAGCTTCGAGCGCGGACGAGGCGGAGACAAAATCACGCGAGATGAAGCCACTCACATCCTGCGGACCTTTGCGGCGGCGGAGTACGTTGTACGCTTTGCAAAATGATGTCACGTCCGCTGGAACCTGCTTTTCGATCGAAGAAGACAACATCACTCTCGACTTGAACGGACACACGGTAACCTATGCAACGACCGATGGAACGAAGGCGACCTTCGGTGTTTTGGCCGCCGATTGCTGGGAGAAGTCTGTCGAGGGAAACCCTTGCGGCGGGAGCCACAGGCACCCCGTAGTAATGAATGGAAAAATAGTGCAGGGTCCGGGTGCGGCGTCCATGTCTCACGCTTTGCGCTTTGGCCAGGCTTCGAATCTGACCGGAATAATCGTGCACGACCTCGACATCACGATCAGCGCGCAGGATTCCATCGGCATTTACAGCGAGTATCTACCGGGCGGCAGCGACATTTACCGGAATACCATCCACAACAACGTAAAGGTCATCAGCAACCGGCATCAGTTCCGGGGGACGAGTATCAAACTCGACGAGGAGGGCACAGCGAAACTGCCCGACTTGATCCATGACAACACCATCATAGGTGGCCCGCATGCCGGCATACGGAGTGACAACCCGGCAGGTACGCGAATCTACGCCAACGACGTCAGCCAGGATACGACCTACACGAATGGTTTTTGTATCGACGCGGCGGGAAAGGGGATAGAAGTATCCGGCAACAAATGTCACCCCATTCACGGGCGGGGAATCCACACCCATGCAAGTGGTGTGAGGATCTTTGACAACGTCATCGAGACGATCGACAGCGACAAGAACGCGGAGTACAACGGCTGCGAAATTAATGGCACCTACGGCATCCAGATTGAAAGTGATGGTCCCGAGGACCCGACAGACATCCGCGTCTATCACAACCAGGTCAAAGTACATGCGGCGGAATGTACAGCGGAGGCAATGCGTCTTACAGAGCTAAAGAAAGGCGCGTCGGTCGAGATTTACGACAACACGTTCATCGCGGTCCAGGACAAGATAGGGGCGAATCTCTCGGACAAAGGTGCGCGAGGTTTTTCCGTCGGAGACGTGAGCGGAGATCACGTTGTTTTTACCCATAACATCGTGCAGGCAGATACGGCGATATTTCATACGGACTGGGACAGCTGCCGCTCGATGAAGCTGAAAGAAAACACATTTCGCGCCGGTGTCCACGGCACCGGAACGCTCCTGGCGGAGTTTGGCAATGGCGCCGCCCCGTCCCAGGAAAATGTTTTCGAAAACAACGTAATCCAGGGATTTTCATCGTCGTCTGCGAAGTTCGGCGAATATGTCGGCGACAGTTGGTTCGTTGTTGTGTCCGCGCTGAAGGTTCATCTGGACGATCAGAACGGAACTGCCCTCGCAGGCGCGACGGTAGAAGCCATCGGGCTTTCAGAACCTTCGGGGAGCGTTGTCAGCGATGCGCACGGTGACGCGCAGCTCTCGATTCCATTGCTACGCGTTGAGAATAAGCAACCGCTCAAAAAATATGCGGCGCAGATGATCACCATAAACCGCGAAGGATGCCTGCCGGAGCGCGTCGTGCTGCCCCAGCCGCAACCCAGTGAAATACGTCGCACCCTCACGTGCAACGCCCGCGGCAATTAGCTCATCGCGTTCGCATCTCGCTTGACCTCAGAGATGCAGAGTCGAAGCTTTCCTGACTGCTCGCGAGGTATCTCGGCCAACCTTACAAAGTTCACTCGCACTGGCGTCTTCATGATGTCGTGGAAGAGAACGCACAGCCGTTTTAGTTCTTCCTCTATTGAGCGCTCGTCTCCTTGTGCGGCATAGCGCACGATCAGGGATTGAGTGTTTTTCTGCACAATCTGCACCTGCCTGACGCAGCTCAGTGTCTCCTTCATGGTCGCCATTCGCGTTCCGAAGGTGATGCCAGGAACTTCAGTCCCATCCGGCAGCAGCAGATTGTCATTCGAGCGACCGAGAAGTTTCTTGACCTTCGGGTACCAATTTCCGCATGCGCAGGCTTGCTCGTCGACGATCACGCAATCGCCAGTGGAGTAACGGATCATCGGCATGCCGTAGTTCAACAGGTCTGTGATGATCAGCTTATGCATCGGTCCGTCAGGGGTCACGCCCGCATATTCAAATTCGACAAAGCAGCCCGCTGGATGAAAGTGAAGTCCTGTATGACTTTCGCACTCAGACCCGATCATGCCCACATCCCGGCTGCCGTAATGGTCCGTTGGCTTGGAGCCGAAAGCGCGCTGAATAAAATCGCGCTCGACCTCTGAAACCGCCTCGGCGGTCGTAATGATCACTCTCGGCTGATGCGCCTTCAGCTTATTGATCAGCACATATTCCGCAAATCGGGCGAGCGTCACGCTGTAACCATACAAAACCTTCGGCCGTTGCTGATTCAAGCGTGCAAAGAAGCGCGCAAATATCTCATCGCTGATTTGACCGGCGGCCGCTGCATAGCGCCGCATCACGCCTTCTTCGTAAAGCCGCCAGCGCCAGCTCGGATTTAACTCGAGGTCACGCTCCGCGCCCCAGATCATGAGAATCGAGTCACCTTGGTCGTAGCCGACCATCCGGTTCAGATGACATTGAAGGGCGGTTTTCTTGCGAAGTGCCTCGGTATCTCTCCACAGTCTCACTGGCGTACTCGTCGTGCCGCCGGTTGCCGCCGCGTGCAACTCCTCTACCGAATGACGTCTCGAGCGCAAGTCTTCTTCATGCGTGCGCAACAGATCTCTGGTCAGGACCGGAAGAGGCAAGCGCTCACCCGGTTTCCATTCAGAAGGATGGAAGCCGGCCTCGTCAAAAAGCCTGCGGTAATAGGGCGTCGCGTCATACGCATGCTCAATCAGTCGCTTGAGGCTCGCCGCCTGCATCGCGCGCTGATCGGCGTGCGATGCGTGTTCAAATCGGTCAAGCTCCCTTAGGCGCTTGCCGAGTCCCTGGTGCCGCTCGCTTTCAAGAAGCGGCAATATGACGTTGTTATGAACCCATGCCATGAAAAGTTTCCGTCATGCAACTAAGGTTTGCAGTTCAGTCTTTACGAAGCGAAACTTGCCGGAAGCTTCGCAGGGGATGCTGTCGACGAGCGATGTCGAAAGCTGCATCGTGTCACGCAGGTAAAAATTGAGACGACGCTTCAATTCGTCGACGGCATCCGTCGCCTGCCCGGCGATCGCGACAACATTCAGGTGGACATGCGTCGCTCCTCGCTGCACAAATTGCACCTGTCTCAACCCGGGCAGGTCAGCAATCACAAGCGTCGCCAGCGCGATCCCCGAAAGCAGAGTGCCGTCCGGCAGCCGCAGAAAGTCCGTGACTCGCCCATCGATGTTCGCCAAACGCGGCAAGCTTCTGCCACACGGACACGGAGAATCTTCAGACCAGCTCGCCATATCACCAATCTCATAGCGAATAAGAGGCATGCTGCGATTGAACAGATCTGTTACCAGCACGCGGCCCATATTTCCACTGGCGCCGGCGACGGGTTCGATCTCGAGAATCAGAGCATCGGCGTTAACATGCATTCCAGTGTGGTACTCGCATTCACTCGCCAGCACTGAAATCTCGCGGCATCCGTACCGATTGAACACCTTTCCGCGGAACGTTTCTTCCAGAAAGGCCCTATCCTCAGGCCGCAGGATCTCAGCCGTCGTAATCATGGAGTCGAACCGGATATCATCCGCGCCCACCTCAGCGCAGTGCCTGGCAAACATCACCGCCGACTGAGCGTATGCCACCATATGCCTCGGCCGGTACCTGCGCAGAATTTCGATATAGGCGTTCAGATCATTGGGCCCGATGCTCACCGTATTCAAAGGCAACATGCGGTGCAACATGCGCTGGCGCCAGGTCACGCGCGGCGTCGAAGAGTCGCCCACGTCAATCTTGGCGCCCCACAACTGCGCGCACCAGTCGCCGGGCCGCAGTCCCGCCCACGAATTGTGCCGGTCAGTGCTCGCGCGACGCGAATCGAATCGCTCCTTGTCCACCCAGAACTGCAACGGAATGCCTGTCGATCCGCCGCTCTGGTTCCTTACGCGCAACTTCTCAGGAATGTTTTGCGCCATCATTTCTGGCTTGTGGTTCTGGACATCTTGCTTCGTTACGACAGGAAACTTCTTAAAGTCGCTCAGAGAAGTGATGTCGAATGGCGTTATACCGAGCTTCTCCATCCGGCGCCGATAGAACGGAATGTTCTTGTACGCATGCGTAAGCTGTATGCGCAGGCGCTCGATCTGTACAGCTTCCAACCTGGAAGGGGACAGATATTGGTCCCGCGCGAATGCTTTCGCATAATTAAGATAGGTC
>DATMOZ010000122.1:0-2814 GCA_035567995.1 Acidobacteriaceae bacterium | reverse complement strand
GTTTCCGAGCCGCTTCGAGCAGTTCAGCCTGCATCCGGTCCACGGCCTGCTGCGCGGCAACCGGTGCATCCTCAAGCTTGACGCTTTCCTTTACGCCGGTGTCGCGACGCTTCATCACCGCGGTTCCGGCCGCAAGGTCACGCGGTCCAAGCTCAAACACCAGCGGCACGCCCATGCGTTCCCAGTGAAAAAACTTGGCGCCGGGACTCATCTCGTCCCGCTGATCCAACTCTGCGGCAATCCCTGCAGCATTCAAGGCGCCCACCAACTTCTCCGCAGCGCCAAAGACCTGCTCGCGTTCACCGTCTTTGCGCGCGATCGGCACCACGACTGCTTTCACCGGAGCAACCGCCGGCGGCAGCACCAATCCTTTGTCGTCTGAGTGCGTCATGATCAGCCCGCCGACCAGCCGCGTGCTGACACCCCAGCTTGTCTGCCAAACGTACTCCAGTCCACCGTCTTTGCTCTGATATTGAACGTTGAAAGCCTTGCCGAAGTTCTGACCCAGTTCATGGCTCGTCCCGGCCTGCAGGGCAAATCCGTTCTGCATCATCGCTTCGATACACAGGCTGCGATCTGCTCCCGCAAATTTTTCCGCCTGCGTCTTCACGCCGCGAACTACCGGCATCGCCATCACGTTCTCTGCAACATCGGCGTAGACATGCAGCATGCGCAACGCTTCTTCGCGTGCTTCCTCCTGCGAAGAGTGCGCCGTGTGCCCCTCCTGCCAAAGAAATTCACTGGTGCGTAAAAACATGCGCGTACGCAGTTCCCAGCGCACCACATTGGCCCACTGGTTCAGCAACAGCGGCAGGTCGCGGTGACTCCGAATCCACTTTGCGAAAAAGTGTCCGATGATCGTCTCAGAGGTCGGCCGTATCACGTACGGCTCCTCCAGCTTCTTGCCGCCCGCGTGTGTGACTACGGCGAGCTCTGGCGCGAAGCCTTCAACGTGCTCCGCCTCCTTTTGCAAGAAACTTTGTGGGATCAACAACGGAAAGTACACATTTTTATGGCCTGTGGCTTTGAAACGGGTGTCCAGGGCCTGCTGCAGCTTCTCCCAGATGGCGTAGCCATTGGCCTTAATGACCATACAGCCCTTGACCACTTCGGCCGGTTCGGCCATATCACCCTGTAAAACGACGTCCTGATACCAGGCGGCAAAGTCCTGTTCGCGAGCAGTAATCATCTCTTTCGATTGTAGCGGAGCATATAAGAGCGTAGGCTCGACCACATACGGCATCCTGCGCCCGTCCGCTCTCAAGAACGCCAGCGCGCTATGTGCCCTCCTTCTTGCAGTACTCCCGCCTTCTTCGCGGGCCGTATAGGCCAACGGTTAATTAAGTTCGTTGCTTTCTCTGTGTTAGCTGGCGAACAGACCCGTTCCAAAGCGCAGACTATAGTCGGCGCAGACGATACAAAAAAGAGCAGTTAGCGCGCTTCGTGCGTGCAACTTCGTACACGTTAGGACGTGGCTCAAGTGCCCGAAACTGAATCCCTAAGCGTTTCCTCATCCATGCAATCAAATGCAATTCTCCGCGAATTGCCACCAGGCGAACTGGAGATACTCGCGACGCACCTCAAGCCGGTCGCGTTGGCTATCCATTACATATTCAGTGAACCCGGTCAGGAAATCCGCTACTGCTACTTCATCACCAGCGGAATGACCTCTACGGTCGCGGTGATGCAAGACGGCAGCAGCGCTGAGATCGGCGTCATTGGTTCAGAAGGCCTCGTCGGCTTCACCGCGATGCTTGGCGTAAGCATCTCGCAGAACCTCACCATCATGCAGGTCTCAGGCGACGGCTATCGCCTGGAAGCGGAAAAGCTGCGCTCGCTCGCCGAGGAACTTCCGCATCTGCGCCGAGCGATTGATCGCTTCATCTGGTCATCGCTCGGATTCTATGCCCAGTGTGCTGCGTGCAACCGATTCCATACGCTCGAAGAGAGATTGTCGCGATGGCTGCTTACAGTACGCGACCGCATTCAGGCAAACGGCCTGCCCCTGACGCACGAATTTCTTGGGCAGATGCTTGGTGCGCATCGCTCTACCGTTACGCTGGCACTCGGCGTGCTCGAAAGCAATGGAGTCATCCAGAACTCGCGCGGCAAGATCGAGTTGATCGATCTGGCCCGACTTGAGAAAACGAGTTGCGAATGCCTGCAATCGATACGCAAGCTTCCCGGCTTTCCCGCCGCGGCTCATAACGGGCACTTATCAGCCTGAGCGAGCTTAGGAGGCTCGGTGTCGCGATATGCCATCGCGCATACTTCAAATCGGTCGAGATGAAATCCTGCTGCAGACCCGGGGAGAGATACTTCGTCACGCAGGGTTCACCGTTGAAGGACGCCTGGTGACGTGACATTCCGAGAGCATGCATGCCTGCCTCGAGCGATATTTCGAAAGCTGCAAAACCGGGGTCGCGGAAAACGGCGAATTTCATGCGTTGATGCTTTGTCACACGCTCGAACGAGAGCCTTCCCGCGGCGCGCACGCCTAGAACATCTCAGTACCCCATAGATCATGCAGGTGGACCACCCCTTCCACTCGCCCTTGATCGTCTGTGACTACCAATGAGGTGATTTTTCGCTCTTCCATCTGCGACAGCGCGCGCACGGCAAATTCGGCTGCAGAAATGGTGCGCGGCGCGCTTTTCATCGCCGCTCCAGCGGTCAGATCAAGCGCCCTTGCTCCATCACGTTCTAGCAGTCGCCGCAGATCGCCATCACTCAACAGGCCAAGCAGCACTCCGGCTTCATCGACGATGGTCGTTACGCCCAGCCCCTTGCGCGACATCTCGTAGATCACGTCCT